>JBQCCH010000073.1:0-17185 GCA_051962375.1 Tepidisphaeraceae bacterium | reverse complement strand
AAACATAAGTTCTGAATCACAATAGGCCTCGCGTGACGATTCGCTCGAAGAATCAGGCTCGAGCGCCGTAATACCATCTGGCAATGTCAAGCTTTTTGACTGAAGCCCCCAAAAATAAGGGTGCTCGATGACGAACCGCAATTCATGTGATCATCAAACACTTTCTTTGTGTTTACTCACGGAAGCGGAGCCTCTTGAACTTCGAATCGCGTCTCATCAATACCGTGATACTTATACATCAGGCCGGCACTCGCAGAGTTCTGAGATGTGGACGCATCGGTATACGGTTTTGTGGAGAAAGCGGCTACATGACCGTCAAAGAACAAAAAGTTAGTAGTAGCAAAAGTCGACCCGGCATGACGAAGGTGACGCGCAGCGATTCGGTCTGCTTCGTCGACTTTTGTTGAAGATCCCTCAACGACCATTACCAGTTTGGCCGTATTGTGAAGCATCGACAGTTTCCGTGTATATTTGCCCAAGGTAATCTTCTCTCGATTCGCATCGCCGCCGTTTGAGATGAACGGCGATACAGCACCGCCTCCGGTTGAATTACCAGTTAATGAGGGGTTTCCGATCCAGTTCGCCGACGCATTGAGCAAATTGTTGAGATTGTAATGAGTGCCGATCGGCACTATGGCTCTCGGTGTATCGTAGGAGAATACGCGCCATAGGTCGTTGGCGCCGCTCGTGGCGACACCGCCGCTGGAGAAAGTATTTCCTCCCGGACCGCTGACGGCGGCTCCGGAGCCGTTGAAGACGGTGTCATTTCCGCAAGACGGGCATGCGAATGGACCACTCGGTGCGTTAAGCGTGGTATTGTCGCGCTGAAAGGCAGGAGGGGCTTTGATGTAGTGCTGGGCGACCAATTCATTAGTCCAGAACCATCCGTGGGGATAGATGGTTGAGGTCGAAGATGGCGTAAGGTTTGCAAGGGGCAGACCCCCCTTGTTGTCATTGAAGTACATAATCAAGGCCATGCCGATCTGCCGCTCATTGCTTTCGCACTTAATCTGTTGTGCGGCACGTCGGGCCCGATTCAGTGATGGCAGCAGGATCGAAATCAGCAGCGCGATGATGCCGATGACGACAAGCAGTTCCACCAATGTAAAGGCACGGCGTGCAGATTTTGTTCGCATGACTGCTCCAATCGGGTTCGGAAAAGGGGTGACATTCGGCATTGGGGACCGCCCGAATCGCGGGTCGACCGCTAGTCGTTGAGCCGGAAGCGGACATCGGTAACGCCGTGATTTTTCCGTTCGAAGCAGGCGTCTTCCGCGGTGGTGAACTTTTGCGACGCGTCATAGAACGGCTGGGTCGGAAAGGCGGCCACGTGGCCGTCGAAGAACAGGATGTTTGTATATCCGTTGATAGCGCCGCGGCGCATATTGTGACGGGCCGCAAGACGTGAAACGCGGTTGATCTCGTAGGAATTGCCTTCGATCATTTCGACCATCGTTGCGGCGTCATGAATGGCGGTTAGCCGCCGCTGGTAGTTCGGATCCGAAATGTACTTTTTGCTGTTCTCGTAGTTTTGGAAAGGGGCGAGTATGACATCAGCGGACGTGGTGTTATTCGGATTGGTGCTGGCGTCCTTACGCGCATTGAGCATGTAATGTACGCCGACCCGGTTGGTCGAATCGTTGACGACGTTGCCCGCGTCCGCTGAATAGTTATGAGCCCGAAGTTGCAGGTTGATTCCGCTACCCGGATAATCCGTGGCGACGGCACCTTCTCCGGAGATCAGAGTGTCATTTCCGACCGGGCAGGTAAAGACGGCGCTCAATTGATTTAACGCACCGGTTCCGGCTGCGACGCCCATAGGAGCTTTGATGTACTTGAGTGCGACCAATTGATTAGCCCAGAAATAGCCGGCGGGCCATTGGGTGCCTCCCGTTGTTCCTGTCGTGACCAAGAATGGAATAAGCTTGCCTTGGCTATCGATATGATACAGCGTCAGCGCTTGCCCGATCTGCCGCATGTTGCTGGCGCATTTAATCGCGTTAGCAGCCTGCCTCGCTCGGTTGAGGGCCGGCAAAAGAATCGAAATCAATAGTGCGATGATTCCGATGACCACAAGCAGTTCGACAAGTGTGAAGCCGCGGTGAGGATGGTTGGTTTCCATGGTGTTCCTGGCATGCGCTAAAGAACTTGAGGCTCTTAAACGATTTGAATTGGCAATTCGAAACGGTCAACGTGAGATTGTTTCGCGTTGCTAGTAACGCGGAGCACATCCAAACGGCACTCGGTCATGCTTCACCTCCGCCAAGAGGGTGGGCAGACAGCGAATCAAATCGGCCTAAATCGGTTCGGCATGTTCGGGCCGGACCAAGCGAGGTTTTACGAGAATCTGGATCGGGGCGTCATCCGGCCGGGAAATACGGTTGAGCAGGCGACGCAGGGCCCATTTGCCGATCGATGCGGCGTCCAGGTCGATGGTCGCCGGCCGCGGCGACAGCATGGCCAGTGATTGATCGTTGTTGCAGGAAACCAAGTGAACGTCGTGACCGGGCCGAAGGTTGTGGCGCGCCAGGAACGGGAACAGGCCGATGGTTTCGATGTCCTGCGTCGCGAAGAGTCCGAGCGGGCCTTGGCCGGACACCGATTTGGCCAACTTTGCGGCGATGTCGTCCAGGTCGTTGCACTCAACCGTGTCGACCCCGGCGACAGGGCCGATCGGCTTATCGCCGGTGACGTAAAGTGTCGGCCGAATGTTGCCTTCGCGAACGGCTGTGGCGGCGAACGCCATGGTCCGCAGGAAGATGCCACCGTGGCCCGGCCGCGTGGTCACGCACGCCATTTGCCGGCAGCCGCATTGGGCAAGGTAATCGTACGCCAGATGACCGACAGCCAAATTGTCTCCGCGAACCTGGTCGATCGACAACGACACCAGATCGTCGCCCGCCACACGTACCACTGGCAGCCGCGAACGAACGGCTTCCAACAGTTCTAACCGCGCGTCCGACGCAACGAATACCAACGCGCCGTCTACGACGCTGGAGTGAATGCGATCGCTGACTTTGCCTGCGTCCAAAACCTCTTCGATGCGGACCGAAATCTGCCGGTCGGTGGCCATGCGGGTGATCGACGAGACGATCGACGCGAAAATGGGCTGTTTAAACCAGTGTTCGTGGGGCCGGCCGACCACCACGATGGCGATCGCACCGTGCTGAAGTTCCCGGGCGGCCTTGATCTTCTTGACGCGCTTTCCCGGCCGGGGGCCGCGGCGGATGGCGTGAGGGTCATACGGAAACTGCTCCAGGATCTTGCGGACCTGCGAGACCGTTTCGGGGCGGACGTTTGGGTCTTTGTTCAGTACGCGCGACACAGTCGACGTGGAAACCCCTGCCCGACGTGCAATCTCAGCAACCCGCATGATCATCCTCCGCCGGCAAGCCGACTTACGCAGGTTAGCCCCTGAGAAACAACACCGCAATAAAAAATTGTACAAATTGACGTGTTCTGTGAGAAATTAAATTTAAACGGCCACCTCATTCTTTCATGCCTGCGAGTTTAACCCCCTGTAAAAAAGAGCGTTGCGTAAAAATAAACAGAGCTATGATCGGTAGTGTCATCAGAAGTGACGCCGCCATCATTTGTCCCCAATTTGTCCCGTATTGCCCTTGAAAAGATGCTAAGCCGACCGCTAGCGTGTATTTCTCCTCGTGCATTAGATAGATCAGTGGTCCCAAGAAGTCGTTCCACGACGCGATGAAGGTGTAAAGCGTCACCGTCATCAAGGCGGGCTTGGAAAGCGGGACCACGACGCGTCGCCAGATGCCAAAGTCGGAACACCCGTCGAGCCGAGCCGCTTCCAGAAGGGAAGGCGGGATGCTGCGATAGAACTGGCGCAGCAGAAAGATGAACGCGGCGTTCCCACAGAACGTCGGCACGACTAGCGGCAGAATAGTGTCAATCCAGCCGAGCTGTTTGAAGGTCAGGAACAGCGGGATCATGGTCGTTTGGCTGGGGAGCATCATGGTGGCCAGCATGACCGCAAACAGGGTTTCCCGGCCGCGCCACTGCACGCACGCCAAGCCGTACGCCACGAGCGAACAGCTTAGCACCGTACCAATCACGCTCAGCCCGCACAGGACCAGCGTGTTCAGCAGGTATCGGCCGAACGGGAACGCGCGGACAGCGTCCGCGTAATTCGACGTATGTAAGTGCAGGCGGCCAACGACCTGATCGGGGCCGACCCAGACCGAGTTGCCCCGCTCGGGACCGTCCTCGAACATCACCTGTTGCCGGCCGTCCCGGCTGGCCAACGGCCTAACGCGCAGGTCTTGGCCGTCGACGCGCAGGAAGCTTGCGCGCGGCACGAGCGACAATCCGTCGCTCTGCACGCGGTCGTCGGTCTTCAACGACGTGCTGACCATCCAGACCAACGGCAGCGCGAAGACAATCGAAAACGCCCACAACGCGGCGGTCGTTAACAGCAGTTTCGGGCCGGATAGCTTCACGACGGTAGGTCACCCTTGGTAATGCACGTGACGTCGGCTGATCCGCAGCACGGCGGCCGTGAGGAGCAGCACCAGCAGGAACATGATCCACGCCATCGCGCTGGCGTAGCCGAGGCGGTATTCGGTGAAAGCGGTGTCGAACAGGTTAAGCGAATAGAACAGCGTTGAATCCCATGGCCCGCCGTTGGTCATCACCATGGCCTGGGCGAAATACTGCATGGCGCCGATCAGCCCGGTGACGGCCGTGAACAGCAGCACCGGCGAGATGGCTGGCAGGGTGACGTGATAAAGCCGTCGCCAAGCGCCCGCCCCGTCGATGGCGGCCGCCTCGTGCAGTTCCTGAGGCACGTCCTGCAGTGCGGCCAGATACAGCACCATACCACCGCCAGCGCCCCACACGCTCATCAGTACCAAGGCAGGCTTCGACCACGTCTCGCTGGTCAGCCAGCCTGGAATCCATGTTTCGGGCACGTGACTCAACCGCAAGAACTGATTGACCAGCCCGTGGTCCGGGTTCAGCAATTGCGTCCAGAGCACGCAGGATGCGATTGTGGGGACGACGGTGGGGAGAAAGAACATCGTGCGGTAGAATGCCATACCCCGCACTTTGGTATTCAGCAGTAGCGCCATCGCCAGCCCCGCAACCATGCCCAACGGCACGGCGAAGAGGGCGAACGATAGCGTGTTCCGCACACTCAGCCAAAATCGGGCGTCCCCCATCAGCTCGCGATAATTCGCGACTCCGACGCCCACCGGCCGGCCGAAAAGGGGGGCCTGTGTGAAGCTTAGATACGCACTGCCCAAGACCGGCAGGAGCGTGAAGCAGAGCAGCCCGGCGATCAGCGGCGCGGAGAAAGCCATGCCGACGAACCATTGTTTCGACGGGGCACGCCGTGGACGCGAGCCTACGCGCCGCGCTAGAACGACCGGTCCGACCCCGGGCGAAACGAGCGAATCAATCTCGGCGTCCGGGGTCATGGTTCGGCCTTTTCCGTTTTCTGGCGGTCGACCGCCGCCATCACCTGTTCGAGCCGGTCCTGCGCTTTACGTCCCAGGTCGTGCAGCACTTGCGAGGGGTCTTGATCGCCGTAAAGGATGTCGTCCGTGCCCCGGCGGAGCAGGTCCATCAAATAGCCTTGGGCGGGCATGAGCGTTCGGACGTGCCGAGCGTGTTCGAGCAATTCGACATAAACGGCCAGGTCGGGATTTCGCGCAGCTTCGGAGTACCAACTGCAGCGCCGATAAGCGGGCATGATTTTCAGCTCCTCGGCAACGGCACGGGAGCCTTCCTCGGTGTCGCAGACCCAATGCATAAAGGTGACGGCGTCGGCCGACAACGGCTTGCCCTGTGGGGCGGCCAACGACCAACCGCCGATCCAGCAGCTGGGCCGGTCGACTCCGGGCGGCTGCGGGATGAAGCCGACGCCGTACTCCAAGGATGGAGCGAAACGCTTGAGCATCCGAAGCTGTTCGACATGCATCAGCGTCATGCCTTGGCGGCCTAGGTAGAACGGACTGTTCGCGGTGCCGACGAAGCCCGAGGTGAAGCGAGCGATGTCGCGCACGCCGCCATACCGCTGGGCGGTCTGCTGCATCCACCGCATGGCAGCGACGTTCGGCGGCGTGTCGAGTGTCACCCGACCGATGCCGGTGGCCGACGGCATATAGGCTTCGCCCCCGAAGGCGTAAATCCAATTAAAAAATGAATTGTCCCCGCCCCATTCCCATGGCACGAGTCCGACGCGATTCAGCCGGCCGGCGGCATCGCGCTGGTAGAGGCGGTCGTTCGCCGCATCGAGTTCGTTGATCGTGGTCGGCGGTTTGTCGGGGTTCAGGCCGACCTCGCGGAACAGTTGTTTGTTCCAGACCAGCGCGAAGTTCGGATCCGCCGCCAGCGGCAGGGCGTAAATGCGCCCGTCGAAGACGCTTTCCTTCCAGCGTGGGGTCCAAAAATCTTCAGGCCGCACGCCGGCTGCGGTCGCAGGGGCGGTGATGTCCTGCAACGCCCCCCGCGCCGCCCATTCGGCGAGTTGCTGGCCGTCGACGAACGTCAAATCCGGGCCAACACCGCCGGCGATGGCGAGGAACAACTTCTGGTTACTGGTCAGGTTGTTGGCCGCATAAGAGAGCTTGATGGAGATGCCGGGATGCGTCTGTTCGAAGCGGGCGATCACCCTCCGCAGGCCGTCCGCCTCCACTTGCGGCCAGCCGTGCCAGATTTCCAGCGTGTGGGGAGCGGACGCTTCGCCCCCCGACGGCTTCCCGCAACTGGCAACGGCCAGCGTGAGCAACACGAGCAGATGTGGGAACGAGCGGCACATGATCCAGCACTGGCAGCGTGCGACGTCCTCCGGCTGTGATCTTAAGCCTTGGCGATCAGACAAAGTAAAAGGCGCGCCGTTTCGCAACGGCGCGCCTTCCCTGCGGAAGAGCGGAAATCAAACGGTGCGGCGACGCCGGGCCAAGCCGATGCCTGCCAAGACGAGCAACGAAAGTGCCGCAGGTTCGGGCGTAGCCGTAACGGCCAAGCCGCTCACCCGCACGTTATCAATGCCGGTGAACTGCACACCGAAGTTCAACGAACTCTTCGTCTGTGTCGGGTTGACGGCCCGGTTCGAATCGTCGCCTAATGCGATCCTGAAATACAAGGTGGTTGCGCCGGTCAGCGAAGTCAGGCTCAGGTTGCCGGAGCTTTCCTCGTCGATGCCGTATTCGACCTGTGTGGTGTCGCCCTCGGTTGGAGACGTGCGTTCGAACGTGGCGGTGGAAGCCGTGCCACTTGTCGCATGCAGCACGCTCGAAAGGGGCGCGAACGTGACGCCGTCGGTGCTAATCAGCGGGGTGGCATACGAATTGATCGCCGTCCCGCCAGCCGACCCGGCCAACAGGTTGAAGCTCAGGTTTGCCGCCGATAGGTTAAAGGCGTAGCCTGACACCGCCGCGATAGCGAAATCGACGTGGCTGGAACTGGCCTGTGACGGGGTGGCGTTATTCTCGATGCGATCGCCCCTAAACGATTTGATGTAAGACGTGTCGACATTCGTGATCGGGTTCAGATACCGCGTGGTGAACTGGGTGGCGCCGCTGGTAACGGTTTCAGAATAAGCGCCACTTACCGAATATCCTGACGGCGTGGCGGTCGTCGCGTTCGCGTCATCGAGATAGGTCGGGGCATTGCCCGAACTCTGGGTGTTATTAGTGCTCCCCGAGGCCAGCGTCGTGTCCTCAAAAGAATACAGCAGCGACGCCCCCTGAGCCCCAGAAGCGCAGATCAACCCCAGCGATAATGACAAACCTCGCATAATCAACCTCCCGATAAATGTTGTTCACAGGTCTGCGGCGATTGGGTGCCACGCGGGTGCATCCTCTACGCCAGCTCCTCGCGCCTATTAGTCGAGGCAATTATGAATTAAAAGGTAATTTTGTCTATTTCAAAGCAAAAGCGGAAGAAAGAATCGCTTCCGTTAGTTGTATAAACCAATATGGATAAGCAATTTAAGCGATTTTGTGGATAATTAGATAAATTTATCTACGGCTTCAATCTGCGGTGTTTTGAGTCGGTCACGCGATAGCAGGCTTTGGAAAGGTTTGATACGTTAGGTGAACCGCTTTCAAAACCCATTGGCGTAAATATCAACCTTGGCTATCATTTTCGATCTTTAACCCAAGTACCAGCTGGTACTCTTCCGGCAAAGGCTTCAATGCGATGGCTTGCAACGTCCTTTGCTTTGCTCGTCACAATGGTTTCGGTGGCATGGGCGGAGGGCACGGCCAAGCTCTGTGACGGTGACCGCTTGGCGATTCTCGGCGATTCGATTACGGAGCAGACGAATTATTCCGTCCTAATCAATGTTTATCTCTTGGATTGTCAGCTCGCGGGGCGGTTGCAGGCTGCTCAGTTCGGATGGGGCGGCGAAACTTCGTGGGGCCTGCAAAGCGTTCGATATCCGTTTCAGGCGCCGACCAACGCTGATCCACTCAGCGTTTACGCGGCCAAGTCGCTGGTGCCATTTGAGGAACAGCTGAACCGCTTTCAATTGCATTGCGGTTCGAGGTCCAATGAAAACGCCGGCCTCGTCTAGTGCGTGGAGCAAAAAATCTATGGATCAGGAAACGCCGGAACAGAAGCGACGCGTTTGGTGGCAATGGGCGGACCGCATTGGTCGCCCGGTGCTGCATCACTTGGCCAACAATCGATTGCGCGCCGAGATGCCAGTCGAATCCGGCAAGCCGCACCGTGACGACCGACCGCTCGTCACGCACTTGGAAGCCGTCGGCCGGACACTGATGGGGCTAGCGCCGTGGCTAGCGAGCGCCGCGACGCTGGAAGGGGACGAGCACACCGTTGCCGCGGAACTGGCACAGTTAGCCCAACGCGGGCTGGTCAACGCTACGGATCGCGCCTCGCCCGACTTCATCGACTTTGGTGCCGGCCAGCAGAACCTGGTCGATGCGGCGTTCCTGTGCCAGGCGATGCTGCGCGCTCCCGATATCCTCTGGCGGCCGCTGCCGCCGGCGACGCAAGGCGCACTCGTCGCCGCGGTCGAATCTACCCGGAAGTGGAAGCCGGGCGAAAACAACTGGGTTTTGTTTTCGGCGACGGTCGAGACTTGGTTGCAGAGCGTCGGCCGGCCGTGGCAGGCCGAGGTGGTGGACCGGGCGCTAACGAGTTGCGAGGCATGGTTCAAAGGCGACGGCGCGTATGGGGATGGCCCGAAATTTCATTGGGACTACTACAACAGCTTCGTCATCCAGCCGATGCTACTGGAAACCCTCGATCATCTTGGCGACGAAAAGCCGGCCTGGGCGGCGATGCGGACCGAGGTGCAGAAGCGGGCGGTGCGGTATGCCGCTGTCTTGGAACGTCTGATCAGTGTCGACGGTAGCTACCCGCCGATCGGGCGCTCGATCGCTTACCGCTGCGGCGCTTTTCACCACCTGGCCCTGATGGCCCTGCGCCAGCAACTGCCTGAGGGCCTCTCGCCGGCCCGAGTCAGGTGCGCCTTAACGGCGGTGCACGAACGAACTTTGGGAGCGTCGGGCACGTTCGATGTGAATGGGTGGCTACAGATCGGCTTGGCGGGGCACCAGCCTTCGCTTGGGGAGGCATATATCAGCACCGGCAGCCTCTACCTGTGTTCGGCGTCATTCGTGCCGCTGGGCCTCCGCCCGCAGGACTCCTTCTGGGCCGAAGGACCTGCCGACTGGACACAGAAAATGATCTGGGCCGGCTCTGACTTACCGACTGATCATGCCGTTTGAACCTGGTTTCCTCAAGGCCTAACAGCATCGATCGACCATCGACTGTTCGCAGCGTCGCGATGCCGCTGAGGCGGCTTCGGTACCAACTGCATCTGGGGGCGGCCCTACGGCAAGGGTGATCCGGCTGCATCACGACCTCGGGGGTGCCGAGGGGACGACCATTTGCCTTCACCGCCCGCAGCCCTTGGCTGTGTTCTGTCGATCCGCCTCGCTGCTACCGGTAGAGCAGCAGCACAACCCTGCTCTTGCGCGCCGTCACGGATGGGCCCTGTCCGCACTTGGTCAGTGGCCCGTTGGCGTGAGTAGAACCACGTTCGAAAATTCGAGCTTCACCGGACCTATCAGGCCGCTAGGGGACAGAGGACTGTTTTTGTCAAAAACGCGACGCGCCGATAGCGTGATGCGACGTGGCTCGGGCCGCGCGGCGCCCGTAAAAGCCCAGTCAGGCCAACGGTTAAGATTGCCGTCGGCGGCTCGCAAGTCGCTTAAATCGTCGGGGAATTGTTCGTCGCCGATCATGCGATTTGCCCAGTTGCTGGTAACCAAAATGCTCAGCGTATTGGAGCCGGCGGTCAGGTACGGACTCACGTCAATGATGTAAGGATCGCGCAGAGCGGTGCCAACCGGTTTGCCGTTCACCTCAACCCGTGCGACATCACTCACGCGGCCAAGATTCAGCACGGTCTGGGTTCGCTTCGGATCAAAATCGGATGGCAGGTCGACCGTCGTATGGTAGGTGGCGCTGCCTGAAAAATACTTTGTCGACGGGTCGGCGTCTTCGCTCCAAGAATGCAGTCGGTCCCACACGCAGGGCAGGGGCGCGGCGGGTCCGTCGAACGACATTTTCCACGGGCCTGCGATAGTCAGCGGCGCGGGCGGGGCGGCAACATCGGCACTCGCGGTGCGGCCGTCTGCCAGCTGACAGGTAAATCGTCCCGCCTCGGCACTGGTGAGGTGTAGCAACCCGTCGCCGTTCCGTGTGACCTGCACGGCATGCGTGTGCGGCGGGCCGGCCTTGGCCGTGTTGGCGATATCGGTTTCGCTCAGGGGCAGGCCGCGGGTCACGACGCCGCGCACCGCCGGCTCGAATGGCGAGCCTAAGTCCGTACCCTCTGACGTGCTTTCGTCCCCTGCCAGCAGCCAGTGACCCGTTTTCAGCCCCACCTGCACGAAGCGTCCGTTGACATATAGGTGCGGCACGCCGGCTTGATACGCGACGCAGAAATGCGTCCAGTCCGTGATTGGCTGAATCGCGTGCCATACCAGCACGGCCTGCGACCCGTTCGACGTCCGCTGGAAGGCGACGACCCCGTTTCGCCCAACGGAGATGCCGACGACCGCGCCGTTCGGGTCGCGTGAGCGGCCGCCGCCGCCAGACGCCACGTCGCCGCGCGGCGGCGGCACAACCCAACGCTGTCCCTTCAAATCCGTCAGTCGCAAGGACTGCTCGGGCAGTCGGATCGTCGACGAAGGCATCGCCCAGAACGAATGACTGATATTGCTGTCTACGCTCGGCAGAACGGTGTCACGCGGCGGTTCGGTCCATGATTCGATTGACTGATCGTCTAATCGAACGTCTTTCACCGCGGCGGGCGGACGCTTTGACCGGCGAAAGACCAGAAACACGGCCTGCGACTTCCGCAACGTCAGCGGGACCATAGTGCGGCCTCCATCTTCGCGGAAAACGGCGAGCGTCTGGACATTGCCCGTCTCCGCATCCCACACCTGCGGCGTGCGGCCGGAGACATTAAATGAGGGCGTGATGTTTACATCGTGGTCGGTTTGATTTGACAGGAAAAAAATTTCCGCGTCTGGCGTACTTCGCTGCTTCCACAAGACGGAAACGTCCGATTCCAAGACGGCTGGAGGTGCGCCCACGCTGTTCAGGACCTCGGTGAGCGAGGCGTTCTGCCAGACATGACCCAGACCCACCGCGCGTTGCCGGGCATCGCCCACGGGCCACAGGTCGGCCACGACACGCTGCACGCGTGCGTCGGCGTGCGCAAAATCTTCGAGGCTGGGCGAACGCTTCGGCGCGGGACCGACGACGGTCAGGCCGTCCCGAACCAGTTGCGCGATTTTCTCAATTGTCTGCGGCCGCATCGTTTCGCTCGGGGGCAGCACCAGCACTCGGTACACCGCGCCGCCGGGCAGCGTGAGCCGACCGTCGTGAACGGACGCGCGATTCATCAGCACGTCGGCGTTGATGGCGTCGTAGTCGTATCCCGGCGGCAACGCGGGCTGCCGCACGCAGTCCATCTGTGGAACGTCTTCGCCGATGAAGTAAGCGACGTCCGCCACCGGTCGGCCCTGTTGGAGCAGGAAACAGGAACGGCGCACGTAGTCGACCCAGGCCTTGCCGTGCTCGGCGAACCAAAGCGATTTTCGATTGAAGTAGGTTCCCCACAGCAGCTGCATCCCGGGGCCGGGCACTTCTGTGGGCTGGTGCGACACCACGTGCAGCACGTAATGATTGACACCTATCGCGAACCCGAGATCGCCTCTGGTTTTGAGATCGCCGGGCTGCTCGGTCAGGATGCCGGCCGAAGTAAAGGACTCGGCCGACACGATCGACTTTCCGTAAATGTGCGCCGACGAAGCGGCGCCGCGCGTTTCCATCAGGCTCGTCGGCTTGTTCAACGAGTATTCGCCGCCCACGCCGTCAGTCTGGCCGCCGTAGCTCAGGAACTCGGACGGAAATCCATAATGGCCATAATTTTCAAGCCACAGTTTGAGGCCTAGCGGATGGACACTGTCCCGCAGGCCGCCGACATAATTTTGGGCAATCAGGTCCGCTACGAGGCGACGCAGGTCCCACAAAAATCGGTCGGACGCCGCGGCGCTGCCGACGACCCGCCCTCCCAGCACGGGCAGATACGGGACGGGGTCATAGCCTAAACGCGTCTTGAACTCCCCTTCCAATCCGGGCGTCCAACTCTCAAAGCCCTTTTCGTAACTATCGGCGATCGCGAAATTAAAGCCCTTGCGCTCGTCGGGCGTGAGCCGCTTCCACACCTGGCCGACCGTGCCGGCTTCGATGTGATGTGCAGCGGCGGCGCGGCTCATCTTGTCGATCTCCAATCCGCGCAGCGACGCCGGCGCGGGCCCGTTTCCGGCATCGGTCGAAACCGTGGAGAAGCGCTGCACCACCCATTCGCCGGCCGGCGCGTCCCATGTGAGACGGCCCGCTGCGTCAACATTTGCCGTCAGATCCAGCACCCGATCGGGCGAAATGACCATCTCCGGCCCGGGCTCTGGCGTCGGCGGAAAAACGAACGCATCCCACGGCGGCGTGATGAAGCGGCTGGCAACATTCAGCTGCTTTTCTTCCGCCGACTCGACCCGGGCGGCCGAAGAGAAGGTAATCGCGGGCAGCCCGCGGGACGCTTCCCCCATCATTGACAACGGCAAATCGACGCGAAAAAAGCGGGCCGTCGTCGGCGGAATGGACACGATCGACGGATGATTGCGTACCTGAACCTGAGTCACCGGCCCCGAACGCCGGTCAAGGAGAAACGCATGTACGACGTCAAAGTGGACGCCGTCTCGGGATGCGAACACTGTCCCTGCCGCTTGCACCCCGCTCGCGTGGGTGATCTGCAGACTGCGGACCGTGGAAGACTTTTCGAGCTCAAACGTCAGACGAAGCGTCCGCCCTGGATCTTTTGTTGTAGCGGGATCCGCTTTGCCATCGGTCGGACGGGTCGCGGCAAGGTCGGGTTCCGAAGTGAAACGGGCGACCTTTAATGTTTGCCCGTCGTCGCGTGGCGCAGGAAACGCGATCGTGCGTACGTCTAGAATCGCATGAGGCACACGCGGAAGTGCGAGATCGACTCGCAGGCCGCCCATCACGCGGACTTCGGCGCTGTCGATCCGCATCATCGATTCTTCGGGTTTGACCCATGGCCCCCCGGACTGGCTCCAGCCCGGACCATTGAAGAGACCGATTTTAACCCCGGTCCTCAGCCCTTCTCGAATTGCGTGTAAAAACTGGTCGTAATACGCTTCCGAAAGCGGCACGGAGGTGGCATTTTGCGGCGTATCGACATCGGGTCCGGAAAACCCTATCTGACCAATGTAAGCACCCCCGATGCCGACTTTGGCCATGAACTCCAGGTCACGCGTAATGCCGGACTTCGTCACGACATTGTTCAGCCAGTACCAATAGACGTGCGGCTTAGTAGATTCGGGCGGCGATTCCCAACCCTCGCGAAGCGCGTCCTTCGCCCCGAGAGCATGGCCGGCCGCAATCACCAAGAGGCATGTTGTTGCTGAAGAAACCAACGCCGTCGTTTGCTGCGTCATACGTCAAAATTATCAAGTACCTCGTGATAATAAAACGTATATCTGACGGATAGTTGCGACGTGGGGCCTCAGCTTTCCAATAAGTGACTCGAACAGCCAGGTGCGTTTTTCGAGTCGATTTCGCCCACGCCGGCTTAACCGCGGATCAAACCTCCATCGCTGTCAGCCGCTTGCCCCGCGAGCTCGAAGGACCACTGCATTTTCGGAAGATAGGATGCGTCTGGCCCACGTCGAAAGCCACCGTCGGGCCTAATGTCGACGGTAGTATCGTCAATCTGATCAGCAAGAAACGCACCTACTCGGATTGATTGTTGGCATCCCCGCTTATTGAGGCAAATAGTCGGGACTTGACAGATGATTGAGGGCAGCGCGGTGCGCAATGTCTCGTCGATGGTCGGCACGGCCGGAGACTTCGGACAGTAAGGCCGAAACGCTCCCCATGCTGTACCTAGCGCTGGACGAGTGCGTGAAGGCGATGGAAGCCAACGCCCTATCCCCTCATACGAGGCTCGGATATTCGCGTCGCAGCGGGGGAAATTGATCTTACGGCACGGCCGCCAGCATTCATCGTGCGCATGGTGTACACCTGTTCTTTAGGTGCGAGCCCAGCCGCGGGGTGTTATCAGCATGCCCGTGGCACTTTGTTTGCGAAGCCACGCGGCACCGCATGCCCGTGAGCATCTGCAGCCGCACCATCGTTGCAACGGTCGGCGTCATGAACGGGATGCACGCTTCCACATGCTCGACGGCCACGGGCTTGATGGGCTTCGCTTCGGGGGCCGTGGTTTTGCCGCGTTTCAGCGGTTTGAGCGCCGCCAGGGCGATTGCCACATCGGCAGTGACCATTTGATGCGCGATGCCCCAGCGGAAGATTCGCCGCGCGTGGTGCACACGCTGGTTGATGGTTTGACGCTTCCAGCCCGCAGCAACCCTTCGCTCTCGGACGACCTTCAGGGCGAGCGGGCCGAACGCCTGGGCGTCGGTTCGGCCGTACAGTCGAACCATGATCGTCATCACCGCTTTGTAGGCGTCGGCGTGGGAATCGGGCATCGTCCCGGATTTGCGGAAGGCGTTCACCAGTTCGGTGACGGATAGAGCGGCGGCTTGGCGTACGTGGGGTGCGATCCGCCCGGCAGCGAGCCATTCGCCTACAACGCGATCGTACTCATCGCGCGACGCCTTCGATCCGTAAGGGCGAAGATAAACGTCGCGGCCGCCAAGGCTGACAACGGCAAGATTTCGGGCTTTATGACGACGGTAAGAGGGGATTTTCGCGGAGCGTGGGGGCATGCGAACCTCGAAAAGCGGCCAGTACTGTACTGGCTCTCTCGCTAATCAAGCCGCACGCCCGAACGTCGGGCGGCTGCAAATCATGCAGTCGGCGTCACGTAAAAAAGCCGCCTGTCGGAGTTGAACCGACAACCCCCGCTTTACAAACGCGGGTCCAACTTCGTAGGCAGGACTTAGCCCACCGCCTGTGCAACTTCGGTCGCCTTGGCAAACGACACCTGAGCGTACACTTTCGTGATCTTGGCCGTGGCGTGGCCCAACGCGCGCTGGGTGTGTTCCAAGCCAAATTGGTTGCGAACGCGCTGCGCGAACGTGTGCCGCAACTGGTGGGGCGTCCACCGATACTGCTGGCGGTCCTTAAGCATCGCGGCCCATTGTTCCGCGCCCAGGCGCTCGCGCCACGCCTTGCGCGTCTCCCTTTTGTGTCGAGCGAGTTCCGCCGGCAGAGGAAAGGCTTTGTCGATCGCATATTCGATCGCCCGGCGGTATGCGCAGGTCGTGTAGCGATCACCAAGTTCGATCTTCCTTTTCTTCACCCGATTGCTGCCGGGACGGTTGCCGTAGGAAAGGGGCGTGACGCGGTTGCGATGTTGCTGGGCCCGCCGGGCTTCTTCGGCGCGGGCCGGGGAGAAAATGTAAGCGCTGAGATCCGGCAGGAGCCATGGCTTCAATGCCTCGATCGCGTGCGGGCCTAAGGCGACTTGTCGTGAGTGGCCATGGTGCTGTGTTTTGTGTTTCGCCGGGATGTAGCTCCAAATGGTCTTGCTGGTGTCGATGTCTCCGGTGCGCATCTGGCACAATTCCGCGGCCCGCATGCCGCTGTTGAGCTGGACCCGCACCATCGCGGCCAGCATCGGCGGCATGTGCGCGATGCAGGCTTCGATGTGATGCAAATCGACCGGTTGCATACGCTCCGATTCGGGGGCCTCCGTTTGACCGGCGCGAAGGCCTTCGACCGCTGCCAAAGCATCCAGCGTGTCAGGCTCGACGAGCTCATGGCTGACACCCCATTTGACGATGCGGCGGAGCTGGAACATTCGACAGTTCACTGTGGCACGCTTCAGGCCTTGGCCAATGAGTTTCTGACGGACCACCTTTAGCGCCAGGGGGCCGAACTCCGCGATGGATGTCTTGCCGTAGAGGCGGACCCACTGCTCGATAATGGCGCGATACTCATAGGCGTGGGAAGCAGGCATATCCCCGCTGTTGAGATAGGCCAGCGCGAGATCGGCGACGGTGATCGGCGCGTCTTCGACGGTGCGTTGAACGGTTCGACCGGCGGCGAGCCATTCGCCGATGACTCGGTCATAGGCGTCGCGGGAGAGCTGTGTCCCGTAAGGCCCGAGATAGATGTCCCGGCCGGAGAGGGTGACGATGGCTTGACCGCTGGCTTTGTGGTGACGGTATTTCGGAACGTGGATGCGTTTGGGCATCAGCGACCTCGACAGGTCAAATCCGGTAGCGTACCGGATTTGACTCACTGATCGGGCCGCACGTCCGACGTTCGGACGGTTTGCAAAACGTGCAATCGGCAGGGTTTATGGAAATGGCCGATACAGGGCTCGAACCTGCGACCTCCACCGTGTCATGGTGGTTTCAATCCACGCCCGCGTGAAGCGGGCGACGCAACGACAACGGCAAGTCGGATCGAACGACACCGGTTTCAATCCACGCCCGCGTGAAGCGGGCGACCCGGATCGGCCTACGGGCGCGTGCGATCGAGCATGTTTCAATCCACGCCCGCGTGAAGCGGGCGACAAGGCGAGGTGAAGCATCCCGACCTCCTGCAGTGGGTTTCAATCCACGCCCGCGTGAAGCGGGCGACACGAACGACGCCACAATGGATTTGCCCTGCGATCCGTTTCAAT
>JBQCCH010000072.1:0-6187 GCA_051962375.1 Tepidisphaeraceae bacterium | reverse complement strand
TCGAACCGGAGCGATCGCGTCTGCTCGTCGACGATCTCCTCCTCGCGCGTGAGCAAATCCAGCAGCAACGTGGACAAGCCCGCCTGCTGCAGCTCGCCGGCGACGAACCGGTTCCGCGGGCTGTGCCGGCTGCTGCCGCTGCCGTGTGCGAAAACGGCAATCGCGCGGCTGTTGCGCGGAATGCACAGATCGCCGTCCAGCACGGAAGCATTGGCGGGAATGGGGATGTGCACCGGCAGGGTGGCGTCGGTGGCGAATGTCATTTTCATGAGGCACCTTCGGCATGAGCACCGCTCGCGGGTTTGCGGGCGGCCTGCTCCAGCAGGGCCTCCACGTCCGCGTCGGTGGTTTGTGCAAAATCGTCGTAAAACCGCCCGATCGCGAAAAACGGCTCGGGCCGGTACGGGCAGACGACGTCGTCGGCGAGTTCGCTCAGTTGCTCGCACGCCTCGGCCGCCCCCACGGGGACGGCCACCACCACCTTCACCGGCGACTGGTGCCGCACGGCAATCACCGCCGCCCGCATGCTCGCGCCGGTGGCCAGGCCGTCGTCCACCAGGATCACCGTCTTCCCCTGCAGATCGACCGCGTGGCGGCCCTGGCGGTACGCACGCTCGCGCCGCTCCAATTCATGCCGCTCGCGTGCGGCCACGGCGTCGACCGTGCCAGCGTCGATGCTCAAATCGTCGATCGTGCGCTCGTTCAGCACGCGCACGTTGCCGCTGGCGATCGCCCCCATGGCCAGCTCGGTTTGCCACGGGACGCCGAGCTTGCGGACGATCAGAATGTCCAGCGGCGCCGCCAACGCGCGGGCCACTTCGAACGCCACGGGCACGCCCCCGCGCGGCAGCCCGAGCACGACAACGTCGCGCTGCTGCCGGTAGTGCAACAATTCCGCCGCCAGTGAGCGGCCGGCCTGGTGTCGGTCGGTGTAGAGTTCGTCCATCGGAAGATCTCGGCAGATGCGCCGCCGCTCCGGGGCAGTTCATGCGCCCGGATAAAAACCGAGCGAGGGCGCGTGCGCCGCGAGGGGAAGGCTCGCTGCGTACGCTGCGCCTCGTCGGCTGGGAAGGAAGCAGGGGGCGGCGTGCCGTGTTGGGAGGTCGCCATGCTCGGCGACGTTCAACATCCCATGCCGCGATGCTGCCACGCTCGCGTCCCGAGGGGTGCACCTCCAGGTGCCCGCGGTCCAGCGATGCACAGGATTGTCGCTTCCGGCTAAGCATCAAACAATCGGGCGGGCGGCTGGTTTTGGTCTAAGGGTTTGTTGTAGGGCACGTGAGCCGAACCCCGGAAAAACCGGGCGATTCGCTCATTTTTGCCAAAGGATCAATGGCAATTCCAGGGGTGCCGAACGCTCCGCCGCGCTCGGCACGATGCGGAACGTGAAATCCGCCGCGGGGCGCGTCGCGGGGGCCGTCGCGCGATACCGCCGCCACTCGCTCGCGGGATCGATTGCCATGGGTTCGCTCAAGTCAGGCTCAGCGACGATTTTCACGGGGCCGGTGCTGTCCACCGCATTGGCGAACAGCTCCACGCGAATCGCCCGCGCAGCCACACGCCCGAGATGGATGCTGACCTCGAACAAATGACGATCCGCCTGCGTGGTGACGCTGACCTCTCCGAACCGCAACGTCGGCCAGGCGTCGCGCAGCGCATCGTCGGCCGCCAGGATCGTGTCGGCCAGCGCGCCGTGGTCGGCGCAGCGTCGCTCCACCCGGGCGGCGGCGGGGAGGTAGTACTGCTGCGTGTATTCCCGCACCGTGCGATTGGCGGAGAACTGGGGCGTGAGCCGGGCCATGCTCTCGCGCACGCGCGCCACCCAGGCGACCGGTATGCCGCGTGCGTCTCGCTCGTAGAACGCCGGCGCTACCTCCTCTTCAAGCCGGGCGTACAACTGCTCGGCTTCGATCGCATCCCAGTGCTGCGGGTCCGCATGCTCATGCCCGTCGCCGATCGCCCAGCCAACATCGGGCGCGTACGCCTCTGCCCACCAGCCGTCGAGTTCCGACAGATTCAGCCCGCCGTTGACGAGCACCTTCATCCCGCTCGTGCCGCTCGCTTCCCACGGCCGCCGGGGCGTATTCAGCCAGACGTCCACGCCCTGCACCAATTGCTCGGCCAGCAGCATGTCGTAATCCCCCAGAAAAATGACGTGCGGACGAACCTCCGGCCGGCGAATGAACTCGTGCCATTGCCGGATCAAGGCGTGGCCGACCGCGTCGCCGGGGTGGGCTTTGCCCGCCAGCAGCAACTGCACGGGCCGGTCCGCGTTCGTCAGCAGCCGCACCAACCGCTCCGGATCCTGCAGCAGCAGGTTCGGCCGCTTGTATTCGGCGAATCGTCGCGCAAAGCCGATCGTCAGAACGTCCGGATGCAGCCGGCCGCTCGTCTGTTCGATCACGCCCGGCTCGGCGCCGCCCATCGCCAGTTCTTCGGCCAATCGCGAGCGTGCATAGCCGATCAACCGCTGCCGCGCCTGGCTGCGCATCGCCCAGAGGTCTTCATCGCTCACTCGGCGGATGCTTTGGCAGAGGGTTTCCTGCTTGCCGAGCCAGCGTGTTTTTCCGCACGCCTGCGTCCAGAGCGTGTCCGCCGGCGCTGAATCCCAGCTGGGCATGTGCACGCCGTTGGGGAAATGCCCGATCGGCACCTCATTGAGCGGCCAGCGCGGGAACAGCGGCGCGAACAGCGTACGGCTGACCTCGCCGTGCAATCGGCTCACGCCGTTGACCGCACCGCTCCCGCGGATCGCGAGATACGCCATATTGAACGCTTCGTTGACGTCATTCGGGTGCACCCGCCCCAGCGCCAGCAGCTGCGGCATCGACAGGCCGAGCGTGTGCGCGTAGCGGGCGAAGTATCGCTCCATTAAAGCCGGCGAAAACCGATCAAACCCCGCGGGAACGGCCGTGTGCGTGGTGAAGAGATTGCCGCCGCGCGTCGCCGCGAGTGCGACTTCAAACGGCTGGCCGGTTTCTTCCATGAAATCGCGGGCCCGGTCGAGCACGGCGAATGCGGCATGTCCTTCATTGAGATGACACACCTGCGGCCGAAGCCCCATGGCGCGCAGCAGCCGCCAGCCGCCGATGCCCAGGACCATCTCCTGCCGCAAACGCAGCTCCGCATCGCCGCCGTAGAGCTCGCTGGTGATGCCCCGATACGCCGGGTAGTTCGCCGGGTCGTTGCTGTCCAGCAGGTAGAGCCGACATCGCCCGACCTGCGCCTGCCACGCCCGCAACCACAGCGGCCGGCCGGGCAGTTTCACTTCCAGGCGCAGCCATTCGCCATCCGATTGGCGCACGGGCGTGATGGGCAGATAGCCGGGATCGTTGTAGGGCGTGAAGATCTGCTGGTTGCCGTCGCGGTCGATGATCTGGCGAAAATATCCGAGCTGGTACAGCAGGCCGACGCCCACCACCGGCACCCCCAGATCGCTGGCGGCCTTCAGCTGATCGCCGGCCACGTTTCCCAACCCGCCGCAGTAAATCGGCAACGCCTCGCTCAGCATGAATTCCATGCTGAAGTAGGCAACGCAGGTCAACGACGCATGGCCCGGCTGCTCCTGGAACCAGCTCGGCGCCGCCAAGGCTTCGCGCCGCGCCTGCAACAGCGAATCCAGCTGCCGGCAAAACGCCGGATCATCCAGGGCCGCACGCAGCGTGTTGCGGGAGATCGTGTGCAGGATGACCCACGGGTTTCGCGTGAGTTCCCACAACTTCGGATCAAGCCGACGCCACAATTCGTCGGCGGCATGGTTCCAGGACCAGCGCAGGTCGAGCGCCAGCTGCGTCAGTCCTTCGATCTCGGCAACAGGGTCAGCCTCTTTCGACACGGCAGTCTCCGAAAGCGTCGGCGCGTCCGCGGCCCATCAGGTTGTCTCGGCCCCAGCGGGCGGCGGGTCAATCGCCGTGCAATTGCCGCAACCGCGGCGAGAGCCGGAGCATCAGTTGCACGCGCTCAAATTCATTGGCCCAATCCTGCACCGTGGCCGCCAGCTCATCCTGGTCCGGCGGAACGATCCCCACCGGGCACGCCGGCCCCAATTGCCGTGCCGCGATGGCCTGGTAGCGCGCGAGCGTCCGATCGCCGGCCAGACCGCAGAATTCGAAATCCTCTGACAAAAACAGCACCGTCGGCACGCGCGAGCCGCCGTTCAGGCGAAACGCGTCCGACAGCGATTTGTGCACATCACGATCGACGAACTTCAGATCGATCGCCCGCGGATTCGCCTCGGCGATCAGGTGCAGCATCGGCCCCTGGGCCACGCAGTCGCCGCACCAGATGCCGCTAATGCACAGCACATGCATCCGCCGCTGAAAGCCGCCCAGCAGTTCACGCTGCCGATCGGTGAGGGACAGCTTCGCCTGCACATCCGCCCAGCGCCGCTGCTGCTCCTGCGTGCCGGTGGCGAGGTAGCTTGCGTAGATCAGGCCGGCTTCGAATTCCGATTTCAGGGTGGTTGACGTCATGGATTGTCCGACGGCGGCTCCACGCGATTCACGTGGGCCGACACATTGATCATTCGCTCGGGCGAGTTGGTCTTGAGATTCCACCACAGTTCGCTGATCGAACCGCTGGAAAGCCCGCCTTCCTGGAAGAATTCGACCGGCTGCCGCGGAGTGCCTTCGGCGATGATGCGGTCATTTTGCGGCTGATAGGTCGCCCGCGGCGCATCGATCCGGACCGATTTGTTCAGCATCGTGGCCCCCTGGTCGGCGACCACCTGCTTGATCTGCGAATCCCCGCCCGGCCCGTTGTCCAGTTCGGCGATCAGCCGCGGCGCGAGCATGCGCATCATGTCCTGGCCCGGCGCTTCATGGACGACCACCACATCCCCCTCCAACAGCGCCCGATGCTCGGCCGGGTCGTAGACGAGGCGTTTTTTCCATTCCATCGCCATGCTCCCCTTCGCGCCGGCGGGCTGGGTGGAAGGTTGCGTGGCAGGCCGTGTCGTCGGGCCGCTGCGGTCTTCGTACAGCATGCGCCCGGCGCTCGGCACGGTCATCGCGCCGAGGGTGCCGTCGGGGTTGGTCTGCACGATCACGCGCGGGGCGAACAGGTGCGTGCGCTTGATCAGCTTGTTGGCGTCGTTCGGGTCATACGCGAGCGAGCTTACCTCGACGCCGTCGTTCGTCGGCGTGGGATTGCTCAGCGTGAGCTCCTTGATCGTCTTTTTCGCCGACGACATTGCCAGGCCCGCGGCCGGGGTGGTGGTCGGCGGCGCTTTGGCTTCCTGCGTCGCAGAGGGCTCGGCCGGCTGCGTCGTGGGGGCGTCGGCGAGCGTCACGTCCAGCACCTGTCCGGTCGCTTTATCGAAGGCGCCGTCGCTCGCGCGCGAGCGGATGACCACATCGCCCAGGATGGTCGCCCGGTTGTTTTTGCCGTCGTAATCCATTGACTTCGCCCAGGCGATGTTGATCGGCTGGGCGGATTTCGCGCCCTGCTGCTGGGCGACACTGTCGAGCATGCCCGGCCCGGTGACGGCGGCGTGATCGCCGGTGGAATCCAGCTTGATGAAATTTCCCGTCACCTTCGACTGGTTGTTCGTCACGCTCGCGGGCGTGCCCACCAGCGTGATCAGCTGCACGTCGTTCTCCCGATCAATCTTCAGCGTGTCGGCCACCGCCGCATTCCCGTCGGCGGTGTCGAAGCGCACGTTGCCGGCCGCGGTCATGTGGTCGATGTTGATCTTGTTCACCGATTGATCGTCCTGCGCGATCGCATTCGGCGAGAGCTGGGCGACCAGGTCGTCGGTCTTGAGCGTCTGTTTCGGGTCCTGCGCGATTACGTCGCCGTTGGCGTGCATCTGGCGGATCGACAGCGAGCCGTCGTCCTGCGTGGCGGTGGCCAGATCGAGTGCGCGCGAGCGGATCGTCTGCACCGTGCCGTCATCGCCGGTGATGGCCGCGTTCACGTGGCCGTCGACGTGGACGGTCTTGAGCGTCGGCTGGTCCTTGCCCGCCTCGGGCACAAAGCCCAGCGCCAGGGCGTCGCCGTTCAGGTGCAGCTGCGGGTGCTGCACGTCAACATTCCCCTTGAACGCCGCCTGGTCGATCGCTTTGCCGCCGTTGTCGGCGTTGATCAGGTGCAGGTTCGCGACGTCGGTCCAATGCGTGATCACCTTTTGCGAAGTCCCATCCGCCTGCGCGATCATGCTCTCGGCCACGCTCTTGCCGGTGATGAC
>JBQCCH010000071.1:0-3159 GCA_051962375.1 Tepidisphaeraceae bacterium | reverse complement strand
GCGCGGCATGGCGCTCCACGGCGAAAACATACCCGTCGAACGGGTCGGTCCGCAGGATTGCCTCCACTTCGGCCGGGTTTCCGCCGAAGATTTTGCACAGCACCGGAGCATTCCCGCCGGCCGGCGGTGCGGGCTCGGCCTCGGGATCGGTGGAGAAATAAGTGGGCGTGGAGTTGTAGTCGTCAAGCTTTTCGCCGTTGCGATAGAGCTCGTACCAGAGGATGTCGTCGTCGTGATTCAGCACGGCCAGCACGGGGCAGCTGAGCCGCTCCGAGAGCGTCGCCGCCACGGTGGCGATGGCGTCGGTGTCCTGGGCGTCGGATTCTTCGTCAAAGACCACGACGGTTTCCTGCGCCGGCGGCGCGACGATCGCTCGACGCCCCTGCAATGCGCTGACGACCGCCTGCGGGGTGGCGCCTTTGAGCGTGTAATTGACGTAAAAATTCCCCATGGCCGATTCTCCTTTTTTCAGACGATAGCACATCGCCGCCGGGGAAATCGAACCGGTTGCGTGCGGCACGCGTGTGCGTTTCGTGCCGCTGCGTCGACACGCCGGGCCGGGATCGCTCGCCGAAACGGGGCGGCCTGCGTAAAATGCCCCGCACGATATGGCCAAACGCGACTATTACGAGATTTTGGGGGTTAAGAAAGATGCCTCCGCGGATGAGATCAAGCGAGCCCACCGCAAGCTTGCCCGGAAGCTGCACCCGGACGTGAACAAGGACAAGAACGCCTCCAAGGAGTTTGCCGAGGTGCAGGAGGCGTATGACGTATTGTCCGACGTCGACAAGCGCAAGAAGTATGACCAGTTCGGCCACGCGATGGCGGGCGGGATGCCGGGCGGCGGCGAAGACATGTACGAGCAATACCGCCGGGCCCAGCAAGGGGGCGCGGGGTATGGCGGGACGGTGAACCCCGAAGATTTCCAGGGCGAATTCGGCAGCCAGTTCGGCGACGTGTTCGATCAATTGTTCGGCGGACGCGGCCCGTTCGGGCGCGGCGGCGGTCGTCGCAAAGCGCCCGAGCAGCGCGGCGGCGATGTCGAATACCCGGTCACGCTCACCTTCGAACAGGCCGCCCGCGGCACGAGCTTGTCGCTGAAGATCAACCTGGGCAACTCGATCGAAAACATCGACGTGAAAGTTCCCGCCGGCGTCAAGGACGGCAGCCGCGTGCGCGTGCGCGGCAAAGGGGAACGCTCGCAATCGCCGGGCGACCTGTTCATTGTCGTCTCGGTGACGCCGCACAAGTATTACAAGCGCGACGGCCTGGATGTGCTGCTCGATCTGCCGATCAGCCTGTATGAGGCGGTCCTGGGCACGCGGGCCACCGTCCCCACGCTTGATGGGCCGGTCACGCTCACCATCCCGCCCGGCACGAGCAGCGGCGCGAAGCTCCGCATCAAGGGACGCGGCGTGAAGCGTGCGGCCGAGCAAGGGGATCAATTCTGCGTCATCAAGATCATCGTGCCCAAAACGCTGACCGAGAGCGAACAGGCACAGATCCTGGAAATGCAGAAACACCACCCGCTGCACCCGCGCGAAGATCTCGGCTGGTAACGATGGATATCCGCCCCGTGCAGGCTCGTTCGATCCTGACCCGAACGGGCGGTTACCTGGCGGAAGTGGCGTCGCACTCATTGCAGCCCTACCAAGGATGCGCGCTCGGCAATTCCTTGTGCGGCGTCGGGTGCTACGTGCGGGCGAATCCGTGGATTTTGCGCGGTCGTCAGTGGGGAAGCTTTGTCGACGTCCGCACGAACGCGGCCGAGGCATATGCGGCGCAGTATGCGGCCGAACGGGCCTGGGCGCGACGGAAGCTGGGACGATTCGGCATTTATCTATCGAGTTCAACCGAACCCTTTCAGCCGGCTGAAGCGACCTACGGCATCACGCGATCGCTGCTGCGGGCGATGCTCGATCGGCCGCCCGATGGGCTCATCGTGCAGACGCATCGGCACCAGGTGATCGATTCGATCGACCTGCTGAAGCCGCTGGCCGCCCGGTGCGAGTTGCGGGTGCACCTGAGCATCGAGACCGACCGCGAGACGCTGCCCGGCCTGCCGGGGCACGCATCGCCGATCGATAAACGGATCGCCGCCGGCGAGCAATTGCGGGCGAGCGGGATCATGGCGGTGGCGACCGTCGCGCCGCTGTTGCCGATCGATCGGCCGGAGGCGTTTTTCAAACGCTTAAGCAGCGCCTTTGATGCCGTCGTGATCGATCATTTCATCGGCGGCGACGGCTCGCCCGACGGCGCTCGCACCCGTCGCACCCCGCTGCCGATCGCCATGCAGGCGGTGTTGCCGGGGTCGGTGGATGCGGCCTACCGGGATGAAATGATCGCCCTGGCGAGGCGGCATGCTTCGCGCGTGGGCGTGGGGCAGGCCGGGTTCGCCGGGCGATATCTGGCGTAGCGCGTGGGCCCGGCGCATCCCGCGTAGACGGTTGGAACTCGTGGCGAGTGAACGACTTGAAAGATAAACGCTGAGGCGATGATGCCCGAGAGACCGAGCAAGCTCTGTGCGACCTGCGGCCGGGTGATGACCTGGCGAAAGAAGTGGGCGAAGACGTGGGACGCGGTCCGGTATTGCTCCGACGCCTGCCGCCGGCGCCGCGCGAGTGACAGCGATCCTGCGTTGGAGGGCATCATTCTGCGGTTGCTTGCGGAGCGGTCGGCGGACAAAACGATCTGCCCGAGCGAGGCGGCCCGCGCTGCGGAGGCTGAGGCGTGGGAGCGGTTGATGCCGAGGGTCCGCGATGCCGGTCGACGGCTGGCGGCGGCGGGACGCATCGAGGTTTTGCAGGGCGGCCGCGTGATCGACCCGGCCACCGCGAAAGGTCCGATACGCTACCGCCTGAAACGGTAAAATCGCGAGCGAGCGAGAGGGCCGATCAAGCGTAAAATTAACTTCACGTCGAAACCCCTGTTTTTCTAGGGCAATTCGTGCGACAAAATTGCAAGTGATGATCACGCAATGAAAGCGGCTATTGCTATACTCTTGGCATATGGCGAAGCGTGGGCGCGATACGACTCCAACCGGACTGGATATGGCCGGACCCGACATGGCTTCGACGGTGGCGACACCGACCAAACGCGACTTGCCCGGCGTGGTGCCGGTGCGATCGCGTAAACCGTTCCGTGAAGAGACCGCCCCAC
>JBQCCH010000070.1:0-5373 GCA_051962375.1 Tepidisphaeraceae bacterium | reverse complement strand
GGTAGGCCCCCCGGACGCAGCGGGCAATCCCAGTCTCTTTCCGCGGGCGGCGTCAATTCAGATTGCCCCCACATTTCCAGCTCAAAACGTGATTCAAACAGGCACAAATTAGTCCTTACCTACGACAGCCCCAACATCATTCTTGAAAATCGCAGCAAATTTTATTGCAATCAAAATCGCGGTCGACCATACTCCGCCAACCCGCGAGGCGGCGCGGGACAAGACCACAGCGACATCAGCTCACTCAGGAGGGAAACGTGAACACCAGCACTTCTTGACGTGGTGCCCCGCGCGCGTCGGCGATGAACATCGATTGCCTGGAGCCGCGGCGTCATTTGAGCGGCGGCCCTGCCACGCCAGCGCTCTCAGCCTCGCTCGACACGAACGACCCGCAACACGCGATCGTGCTGACCTACTCGGTGTCGGACGGTTCGCACCTCGAACTCGAAGAAAAAGCGCCGGGCGACGAGAACTTTCATGGCGTGAATGGCTCGCTCGAAGCGTCCGCCGGCTCGCACACGCTCAGCCTGGGCGGACTCATGCCGGATCAAGACTATGCCTTCAGGCTCCGAGC
The DNA here is from genome assembly GCA_051962375.1 of Tepidisphaeraceae bacterium. Lineage (GTDB taxonomy): Bacteria > Planctomycetota > Phycisphaerae > Tepidisphaerales > Tepidisphaeraceae > RYN-431. The sequence continues at coordinate 4,799 of JBQCCH010000070.1, read as the reverse complement.
GGATAAAGACGCGGAAACGCAATATGCCTCGGATTCGGTGACGACCCGCTCGATGCCCGACTCGTCGCTAAATGTCGATCTTCCGATGCCGACTGGCGTTCAGGCCCGATTCGACCAGCAGAGTTACGATCAAGTTCGCGACATGGATTGGTTCACGTCATTCGACGGCGATTATTCTGCACACGGCACGTTTGATTACCCGGATGAAAATCTTGCGATGGATGTAGAGGCCTGGCGGACAGACGATCCTTACCATGTGTTGCGAGTTCAAGCGGAATCCGGCCCATACAATTTCGATGATGCCGGCAGCGATACGCATCATGAATATGACATCTCCCTTCAAATGTCGGGCGTGTCGGCAAAAGTGCGTGTCCGAGTGGTTGTCGAAGGATTTCCGCTCAGCGAGGTTTCTGACTTTTCGGCGCCGTTCACGGTAAGCGCTCCGGGAAGCCAAGCTTCGCCGCTGCAGTTAGACTCAGCGGCCAGCAGCAACGGTCTTACCCATCTGACATGGTCTGGCGGCGACGACGACGGGACGCCCTACTCGGTTGCTCTTTTCAGTGTCGACGACCATGCGGCTCACATTGTCGGCTACTATCCCCGCGCCCAAGGCTACGCCGACGTACAGGCGCGGGATGCGAACACGCAATTCTTCGCGGTTTATTCCAACAGCGGCTACTCCAACTTCGTCAAAGCGGACGGGACGACGGCCGCGCCCGCGGCGCCGACAAATCTATCGGCTGCCACGGCATTCGCCGACGCGCCTTGCGACGACCCTTCGCAGAATAAAGTCCATCTGCTCTGGGACAACACGCCGAACGATGAGAAAAGCTTCAAGGTCGAGCGTTCCGACGACGGCGGCGAGACGTTCAAGAGCATCAAAGGCGCTGACGCCGACGAAACCAGCGTCACCGACACCGGCATGAAACCGGGAAACTACATTTACCGCATCCAGAGCGTCAATGATGCCGCCGAATCCGATTGGGTGACGTTCAGCGTCGGCGTCTGGCCGCCGGGCATCCTCATGGCATTCGATGGCACGCGGGCGATGCGCGATCATGATTTGCACAATCCCGATGATCTGTGGTTCGGCGATTGGAACGGCGAAACGGCGATCCCCCAATTTGTGGATCGGTATAATGGCATCGCTCGTCAGTATTATGCCGGCATCGGCAACGTCGTCGATTACCCTGACGGGATCGATCAACTTACCGAAGGCGCGTTCGCGCTGGATGCCATGCGTAATGTCGCCGCGGGATTGCTTTATCTGGGCGGCAGGTACAAAGCGCTGACGGCGTCCGATCCTGATGCCGTCCAGCACGTGCCGGTCGATCTCGTCGGCTACAGCCGCGGAGCCATGCAGGCGGTGAAATTGGCCAATGTGATTTCACAGGATGGCGTGCCCGACCCGGACTCGGCCTATCAGCAAAGGGTACAACAATTCATCGGAAACGATCCGCATGGCAATCCCATGTACACCTATTATTGGGTCACGGCGTATCACAATTACTTTCATCCCAAAATTCGTTTTGTCGGCCTGACCAGCCCAGTTTACATGACTGGTTTAATTGATCCCATCCTGGCTACTGTCACGTTTGGCGCGCTAGAAACGAACTGGGGCTGGGACACGAGCCTGCCGGCGGAGGCACATGTCGTGGTGCTTCATGATCAAGACCCGAACCAGAACGATCCGCCACGGTACGAGCAGGACATCACCCAAGTGAACGGCGAAGTTCTGAACTCTGGCCCGTACCCGTGGGATCATGGGCACATGGGTCTGCATCATGAGGTGCTGGACGATCTGCTCGATGCGGCGAATGATGTCAACGTACCCGTGGCTCGATCGGCATGAGCATTTGGCTTATCGGGAGCGAACATGTCGCGATTCTTCATTTCATCCGCGTTTTGCTTATTCCTGTTGGGCTGCCAAAGTCACTCCAGTCAAGGAGGCGGTTTGGATTCACCGATCCGGAAGGGATACCCGCATTTAAAAAGCCCTCCTTACGACTGGACATTCGAGAACACAATTGGTCCCGACTTAGACAACGTTAAGTTGCGCTGGGACGTTGGCCGAGGGCGCACCGCCGCCGCTGGGGCCGGGTCGTTACGCAAAGGGAGTACAGCTTCCGACAATGAAGGCTTCGACCCGATGCCACAGCGAGGGACGATGCATTGGCGAGTGCTGCCCGACGGACCGATACAGACGCAGCAAATCGAGATCGCTAGCCGGATTCCAGATGCCGAAAAGTTCGAAGGCACGATCTACATCGTGTTCAACGGCAAAAGCTGGGACGTGGAGGCGGTTCCCAAGTCCCACCAGCTTTCCCGGATGATGGAAACAGAACGTAAGAAACGGGAAAATCGTTAGTGGAGATTCACGCAAGGTACGCCTAGTCGAATCTGTTCTTCGCACACAGGCATTTAAGATCGCCAAGCCGACCCTCGCGACTAACCGCCAAGAATACGGCCCGTGCGAGCGACATCGTGAAGAAAAACCCGGTATGCCTGCTCGGCTACAGCCATGATTGGTCGAATCGCTGTGCCACGAGCAATGCAGATCGCTCAAAGGAAGCGCCCATGCGATTTATTCTGGCCATGATGATGGTTATGTTCACTGCCGCGACAGAAGGATGTATGTCGAACGAGGGATTCACTGAAAAAACAAGAATTGACTGGCAATGGACAAATGCCACCGACCATAATTTATTCGTTGATGGCAGCTACTCGGATCCACGCTACGAAACGCGTCAGAGAATGGGGCCAGGACTGTTGACAGCGAATCCCAATGGCGGAGGGACGATGGGCAACTACGATTACGTGCCGGAAGTGATCGACATCTACTGGCGGCGCGATGATTACAATCTGCCTGAAAAAATAAACAAACAAAATCCCATCCAGCACTTCGCGTTGCCGGTGCGAGAGAAGGTGGGAGATACGTTCGTCGGCAACCTGTGGATCCGCTACGACGGCAAGACTTGGACAATGACGCCGCAGACTAGGGAGGAGTACGAAAAGCACAGCAAATACTCGCTTTATCCCAGCGCCCCATGGCAGCCGGAGATCGTGACCTATCCCTACCGCCAATTTAAATTGGCCGAGAAGGACAAGAGCCTCTACCAATTGACAACCTTCAACGAGGCGGACGTGAAGCGGGCCGCGGAACTACGGCAGGCGGACGCGGCCAAGGGCCCGCCCCCCAACTTGGACGCCTTGTTACGTCCCAGACAGCCAGGAGATATGCTGCGGGCTGCACGGGAACATGGTCGATGAAAAAGGATAACAAGGCGTAACGCCCGGTGATCGCTACGGCAGCCGCGGAGCCGTGCAGGCGATCAAGCTGGCGAATCTCATCATCGCGAACGGCGTTCCCGATCCGACCACTGCTTCTCAACAGTGTCTCGTCCCGAAATCGCAGGAACTGCAACGGATGTACGAAGCTCTGCGCAACATTAGAAAAAATCGCTAAGCCGGTCATCGATCCGACGAGGCACTCCACGGCGAATGTGGGTTGATTTATGCTGCCCGAACGAGTAACAGAACGGTCGCGAGGCTTTTGAGCCATGGCCAACAGGTATTTGGATCACTCCTCCCCGCTCGGCCTGGTTTTCCGCTTGTGTTAAACCTGTTGATTAAGCCCGAACCCCTAGAATATCGCCGCCCCGATACAGGTTATTTGATGCCTCTTCGACAGTATCGATTGTTGATCGGGTGCCTCATCCTGTTGATCCTCGTATGCGTGAGCAGCATTGTGTACGAAATGCGTTGGGGCACTACGCAACGGCGAAATCGACTTGCGGCTGCGGCGACAACCCATCCTCCGGGATCGACACGGCTTCAACGACACGCTGATTACAAATCCAAAGTGACGGATGCACTGCAATATGCATTGAGCGATAGGAATAAAGCGGAACGCTTGTTGGAAGCGGCGATTCACCAAGTGCGACAAGATGGGACGCTGCCTTGGCAGGGCGGAGCTTGGCCTTCGGAAGGAGAATTGATGCTGGCCAAGCTTTACCGCCTGGAGTCGGCGCCCCCGTCCGGCGATGCGGCGAAGGAATATGCCGATTACCTGTGGGCGAACTACCGTGAATACAGAAGTCAACTGGCTACAATGACGACCCGGCCGAGCGATCGATAGAACGAAAACCTCGCGCTGTTCGACATGCCACCGCGTTCCGCCGAGTGTAGTGATGCCACTTAAGCGGCTGCAGTGCTTCGTTGCGGGGACGAAAAGACAATCGGCCCCCTGCGGGTTACAGTTCTGGCATGGCCACCACAATCGACCAAAAAGAGTTCGCCCGCCGCCGGCAGGAATTGTCGAAAGAAATCGGTAAGTCTGTGGCACTGGTTTTTGCCGGTGAGAACGGCGGCCATGGGAAGTTTCAGGCGGACGCGAATTTTAAATACCTGACCGGCATCGAGACTGAGCCGGGCGCGGTGCTGATGCTCGATCCTTCGAACGAGATCGCCGACCGGCGCGTCGTGCTTTTTTTGAAGCCGATGAACAACGAAACCGAGCGATGGGACGGCTACCGCCCGCCGATCAATGCGGCCCTGAAAGAAGCGACCGGCATCAAGACGATCCTTCGCACCAGCGCGCTGCCCGCCAGTGCGACGGCGGCGCTGCGGCGGACGAAGCAGGCGGCCTGCGTGATGCCCTTTGCGGTTTATCCCGCGCCCGCGTCCGCCGACCTGAACGTCTTCCAGCAGGTGGCGGCCCGCGTGCCGGGCGTTCGCATCGACGACAAAACCACGCTCCTGAACAACCAGCGCGCGATCAAATCGCCGGCCGAGATCAA
>JBQCCH010000069.1:0-2813 GCA_051962375.1 Tepidisphaeraceae bacterium | reverse complement strand
TCCAGATCGATCCACTCGTCGTCCTCATCCGCTGCGACGTCGGCATCGGCCAGCGGGGTGCTTTCAACCTCGGGCTCGACTTCCGCAGACGCTGGCGCGTCTGCGGTGGACTCGGCCGGCGCATCTTGGAGATGGGCCGCGGGGAGCGGCTCGACGACGTCGTCGAGATCCAGCTCCAACTCATCCAATGCCAAATCGTCCAGCTCCAGATCGGCTAAGGCCGCTTCCGGCGAAGGGACCGTCTCGGCGGCGACGGGCGGGGGCGGCGCACCGATGTCTGACGGCTGACTGACAGCCGGTGTCGGTGGTGCGGAAACCTCTGCAATTTCAGCAGGTTGCGCATTGACAGCCGTTTCCGGCGTGGGGAGCGGTTCGAGATCGAGCGCCAGCGCATCGTCGGCTGTCAGGTCATCGGCTGGTTCGGTGGCCGGTTCGGTGGCCAATTCGATGTCGGACTCAGCGGCGAGCGGTTCGAGCGGCAACGCATCCGCGGTGGCGGGTGGGATGACTGGTTCGGGCTCGATCGCGGCGGGCGGTTCGGCGGGGGCGGCGGGCAGTTCCGGCGGCGCCTCGGCGACGGGTTCGGCAGTGCTGGCGTCGGCGAGGGGCAGCGGAGCGGCCGGCGTAGCGTCTGACACGACGTCCGCCACCGGCGATTCGATGGCCGCCGGGGACGATTCCTGCGGTTTTTCGTCGGCGGGCGTGTCTGCCAGCGGGGCTTTGGCGGGTTGGGCGTCGGCGTGCCGCGCGGGCGCTTGCCAGTTCCGGCGCAGGTCGGCCAAGGCATCATTGCTGTCGGCGTCGCTGTTGGCCGAGTCGTCGGAGGGCAACTCCAGTTCGTCCAGGTCCAGGTCGGCCAGCTCCAGCTCGGCGGCGGAGTCCAGGCCGATATTCGGCGTGGGGGCGGCTTCCTGCAGGGTGAGCGGCGCCGTCGCGGCAGCGCCTTGCGATCGATCCTGGGCCGGGGCTTCGGTCGGCGTTTGCCGATAGGTGAGCGTGGTGGCGCCGAGCTTGATTGAAGCGCCGTCGTAGAGCGGTTCCTGGTGGATCGGCTTGCCGTCGAGCCAGGTGCCCGTGCGGGAGGCCAAGTCGCGGATGAAGCGCATCCCGTTGCAATCAAACAGGATGGCGTGAATGTTGCTGATCTTGACGTCATCCAGCTGAAGATCGCTGCCGGCGCGGCGGCCGATCTGGACGACGCGCTTCGGCATCGCCAGCGGGTCGCTCAGGGTGGAGACATCCAGGTGGTCTGAAGCGGGTTTGGGGGTGCGCGCAACCACTTGGGTCGGCGCGACATATTTAAATTCAAACCGGCCGACGCGGAGCAGATCGCCGTCGGCGAGGTCGGCATCTTCCACTTGCTTGCCGTTCACCCAGGTGTGAGTGCGGCTGCCCATGTCGTGGACGTAGCAGCCCCAATCATTCAACACGATAACGCAGTGGACTTTGGAGACGGTAGAGCTGTCCAGGTGAACGCGGACCGCGTCTTTACGCGAGCCGATGGCCGTCAGCGGACGCTTGATCAGGATCGGCGGCGCACCGGCGTGAGAGCCGAGCGGGACAAGGGCGGCGTGATCCGCGCCGGGAATCAGAGTGTCAGAAGTAGCCATTGCGAATTCGTTAAGCCGACAATTGCTCCGCCCCGCCGATGAGGACGGCGTAAGCGCCACAGTTTAACATACACATCGACTTTGCCACGCGCGAAAAACGACCCGAAATTGGAAACGGACGTCAAAAATCGCGGTGCCGTCGCTCCGTTGAAGATCGGCAAATCCACCGGTTGGGCATGAACGGCAGCGTCCGCCCATATGTTGGGTGTGCCCGGTGACAAGGCCGCGGCCGGCGTGCGTTCGGCAGCGGGGTTGCCCGCGATGGGGTGTTTTACGACGATGCGGGGGAAGCGGTTCGGGGCGCCGGCTGGTTCGGAAGGAGCAGAGCATGCCGCGTTTTCTGGTGACGGCGGGCAATACCCGGGAAATGATCGATCGCGTTCGCGATTGGGGCAACATCTTTACGGGCAATACCGGGTTCTCAATTGCCGAGGCGTTGCGCGGGTTGGGAGCCGTGGACCTGTTCAGCAGCAATCCGGCCCACTTGGAGGCGGCTCGGGCGGCGGGAATGGGGGCGGTGGCGTTCCGATCGCATGCCGATCTCATGCGCTTGCTGGGACAGCAATTGGCGGCGAACGCTTACGACGCGATTTTTATGACGGCGGCCGTGGCGGATTATGCGCCGCAGCGGACGTACGCCGTCACGCAGCGGGAGCGCTTGGCGGACGGCACCGAGCGCTGGATCGTGCGCGACGTGCAGGCGGGCAAGGTGAAGAGCGATCACGACGCGATTGCGATCCTCGGCGAGCGGACGGCGAAGATCGTCGATCGATTCCGGACGGATTGGGGCCACCAGGGATTGCTGGTGAAATTCAAGCTGGAAGTGGGGCTGACGCACGCGCAATTGCTGGAGGTGGCGGAAAAATCCCGCCGGGCGAGCGGTGCGGATTATCTGGTGGCGAATACTCTGGAAATGGTCAGCGGGCCCGAGGCGGGGGCGTATTTGTTGTCGGATGCGGGGCACGAGTGGGTGCCGCGGGCGAACCTGGCGCAGCGGTGCGCTGGCCTGTGCTCGGGCCTGTGAGCTGTTCGGGTTGCGGGGGTTTCGGGCGCGAGATCGCGGTCGCCGGCTGAGAATAATTTCGCCGCCGGCGCGTTTGATGGGTGTCACTAACCAAAGGACGCTATGACGCGAAGAATGAACTGGAACGGGCCCCGCTGGGCGGCGATGGCGCTGCTGGCGATTGCGCTGGGATTGCCGAT
>JBQCCH010000068.1:0-4247 GCA_051962375.1 Tepidisphaeraceae bacterium | reverse complement strand
TCCGGCAGGACCGTAACGAAGCCACGACCCGTCAGCGCCTGCGCGACAAATCGATAATCTTCCTTCGCGCCGGTCTGCCAATCGCCGCCGTAGAAAAAGACGACGACCGGCGACGGCTGGGTGGCGCATTTCGGCCGATAGACGTCCAATTGCTGGCGAGGGTCGATCCCATAGCGAAGGTCTACGTCCGCATGATACCCGCCGGACGGAATGACGCTGTCGAGAATCTGAAAACGGCTGCAACCCCCGAACGCGATCGAAAGCAAACACAGGGCCGCGTACCGCGCGGTGGAAAACTGCTCGGCGACTCGCGGGGCCCACCAGGTGCGTTTCAAGCGGCACCCGCTCCTTCAAGAAGCGACGGCGCGGCGCCGGCGGCGGCGGGCGTTTCCGGACGATGGTCGGCGCGCTGCCCGGTCAGGCCGATGATCATCTGGCCCGGCTTCGGCTGCGGCGGTGAATCTGCGGTGATCACCGTCAACTCATGGCGTTCATTTAAAATGAAAAGCGGCACCACCTGATCCGCGTACATCGCGCGATACGCGCTGTAATCAAATTCCTTGCTGAGCTTCGTCACCTTCACGACGGCCCCCTGGCGCAGGCGGTCCTGCAGGGCGTCATAGGTGAACTCTTCACCGAACAGGGCCGGGCTGCGCAGGGCGTGAGTGACGGCATCGCGCTCGCTGCGATGCGGGCCCGGGCTGATCTCATACACATTGTTCCGCCCGAACTGCCGCGAAAAATGCATGGCCGCCAGCGCGTTGACGTGGCGGTTCGGCGTCAGCGCCAGCGCCCGGCCGATGCTGGAAAGGCTGATCGCATCGCTCACCACCCGCGACATCGCATTCCCCTGCACCACCGGCAGCCCGCTGAGGCGCGTTTCGCGAACGTTCGCGACGTTGGTGTCGACCAGCAACACCTCATACCCCTCGCGGTGCAGCGTTTCCCCGATCATTCGGGCGAACTTGTCGGCGCCGACGATCAGGAAGCCGCGCATGCTCGGATTCGAGAGCCCCAGCTTTCTCGCCAGGATCGGCCCGCCCAGGCCGTAGACCAGCACGGTGCCGGCCACGACCGCGAACGTCAGCGGCACAAGGCGATCCGCCTCCGGGAATTTTTCGGCGATCAATCGCAGCGCAAAAACGCTCGACACCGACGCCGCCACAATCCCCCGCGGCGCCATGGCCGCCAGGAAGATGCGTTCGTTGCGCTTCAGCGACGAATTGATCGTCGACACCCAGACGGTCAACGGACGCACAACCAACACCAGCACACCGATGAACGCCCACACGCGCCAGTTCAGCATCATGTGCAATTGATCGGGGCTCAATCGAGCGCTGAGCAGGATGAACAGCGACGCCACCAGCAGCACGGTGAGCGACTCCTTGAACTCCAGGATGTGCTCCATGGCGACGCGGCGTTGATTGGCGAGCACCACCCCCATCACCGTGACGGCGGCGAGGCCGGATTCGTGCTCGATCGTGTTGGAGACGGCAAACACCACCAACACCAGCATGACGGCCAACGGGTTCTGCAAATGATCGGGCGTGCGCCCCTTATCCAGCAGGAGCACAAACAACCCCGCCCCGGCCAACCCGATCAGCCCGCCCACCAGAAGCGTCAGGCTTGCGCTTTCGAACACATTGAGCGTTTCAAACTGCCGGGCGGACACGATTTCGAACGTGACGACGGCGAGCAACGCGCCGATCGGATCGATGACGATCCCCTCCCAGCGAAGGATCGGGCCGACCGCGCCGGTGGGCTTCACGAACCGCAGCAAGGGCCCGATGACGGTCGGACCCGTGACGACCAGGATCGACCCCAGCAGCATGGCCAGGGCCGGAGGAAGTTGCAGCACGTAAAGGGCCGCCACCGAAGCCAGTACCCCCGACAGCGCGGCGCCGAGCGTCACCAGCCGCCAGACCACCCCCTTGCTTTGCTTGAGATGGGCGACATCGAGCGTGAGCCCCCCTTCAAACAGGATCAGGGCGACCGACAGCGAGATGACCGGGAGCAAAAGAGGCCCGAACAGTTCGTTCGGATCGAGCAGGCGGTGTGAAATCCAATGGTGCTCGGCCAGCCAATCGGAGCCGGGCCCCGCGCACAGGCCCGCGCAGAGCAGCAGCAAAATGGCCGGCAACCGCACGCGCCACGCAATCCATTGGCAGGCGACGCCCAGGCCAATCACCATCACCAGCGCTACCAGAATCTGTTGCGACAATCGCACCTACCCTTTCCAGGTCGGCGGATCGTAGCACGGCTGGCGCGAGTTGTGCGGGAGAAGTTTTCGGCAAGCGCCGCGACGCGTCAGGCCAGCGATTCGAGCGCCGTCCGGTACCGATGCAGGGCGTCGCGCCAGCCGGGCATGGGTTGGTGGGTAAAGCTTTCGTAGGCGCTGACATCCAGCACGCTGTACGCGGGCCGGTGCGCCGAATCGGGCTTGAGCTTTTTCCAATCGGCGGAGGTCGTGCGCGTCAGATCGGTCTTCAGCCCGAATTCATCCAGGATGGCGGCCGTGAAGTCGAACCAGGTGGTTTCGCCGCTGTTGGTCACGTGCCAGATGCCATTGGCGCCGCGGTGGACGAGTTCCAGCGTGGCGTCGACCAGGTCATAAGTGAAGGTGGGCGTGCCGTGCTGGTCGTCGATCACTTTCAGCGGTTTGCCGGCCTTGGCGGCGTTGATCATCGTCTGCGGAAAGCACGGCCCGCCGGGGCCGTAGAGCCAGGCAGTCCGCAGGATCAGCCAGCGGTCGGGGGCGTGTTCCTGAAGGAGCTTTTCGCCGAGCAGTTTGGATTTGCCGTACGCCCCCAGCGGCCCGAGCGGGTCGCCCGGCTGGAGCGGGCGGTGGAGCGAGCCGTCGAACACATAGTCCGTGCTGAAGTGCACGAGCATAGCTTTGTACTCGCGGCAAAGCTGCGCGAGATGGCCGACGCCGTAGCCATTGCATTGATTGGCGGCATCGGGTTCTTTTTCCGCCAGGTCAACTTTCGTGTAGGCCGAGCAATTGATGACGAGCGTCGGCTGATAATGCCGAAACGCGCGATCGACCGAGTCTTCGCTGCAAACGTCGCAGAGATCGCGCCCCGCGAAGGTGACGTTCAGGCCGCTGTCTTTGAACCGCTGCTTGAACGCGAACGCCAGCATGCCGTTGCCGCCGGTGATGAGGATGCGGTCGTAGAGATTGTTCATGGAATGTCCCGAAGCGTAGGCATCTTGGTCCGCCTGCTCCCCAGCAGCGCGGGAAGGGATGCGCACATTACGCTAATCGCTCACCCGCACCTTCAATCGTCATTCTGCAAAACGCTTGGCTTGCGGCTCTCTCCCGCTCCCTTTTTCCTGACTGCAACCGATCTCTCCCGATCGACTCTGCGTCTCCGCGCCTCTGTGTTCAACTTCCTTTTCATCGTCCCGCATACTGCGTTTCGTAGTACTTCAGATAGTCGCCGCTCTTGATGTCGCGCCACCATTTCTCGTTGTCGCGGTACCACTGAATCGTCGTCTTGATCGCGCTCTCGAACCGATACTTCGGCTCCCAGCCGAGTTCACGCTTGATCTTCGTCGCGTCGATCGCGTACCGCCGGTCGTGGCCGGGGCGGTCCTGGACGTATTTGACGTACTTGTCCCACGGCTTGTCCATCGCCTTCAAGATGATCTCGGTGATCTGGCGATTGGTCATTTCGTTGTTGCCGCCGACGTTGTACGCCTCGCCGAAGGTGCCCTTGTTCAGCACCGTCCAGATGGCGTCGCAGTGGTCTTCGACGTAGAGCCAATCGCGCACGTTTTTGCCGTCGCCGTAGAGCGGCACCTGCTTGTCTTCCATCAGGTTGGTGACGAACAGCGGAATCAGCTTCTCCGGAAAATGATACGGCCCGTAGTTGTTGCTGCAGCGCGTGGTGAGCACGGGGAGGTGAAACGTGTGAAAGTAGCTGCGCACCAGGCAATCGCCGCCGGCCTTGCTGGCGGAGTAAGGGCTGTTGGGTTGCAGCGGCGTTTCTTCGGTGAATTTCACGTCCGGCTGATCTTCCGGCAGCGTGCCGTAGACTTCATCCGTGCTGACGTAGAGGAATTTTCCGAGCTTCTTCGCCTTGAACGCGTCGAGCAGCACCTGCGTGCCGACCACGTTCGTCTGCACGAACGGCCCCGAGCCCAGGATGCTGCGGTCCACGTGAGATTCGGCGGCGAAATGCACGACTTCGGTGACGCCGTGCTCATCCAACACCCGGCCGACGGCGCCGGCGTCGCAGATG
>JBQCCH010000067.1:0-8269 GCA_051962375.1 Tepidisphaeraceae bacterium | reverse complement strand
CACCAGCGGCATCATCATCAGCCAGGAGTACACCGACGCGCTGGGCATCAACCCTGAGCTGTACAACGGCCAGCCCGTCACTTTTTCCGATATCGCCGTCAATGGGGCGGTGCAATACAACATCTCCGAGCCGCTGGACCTGCGGCTGGGGCGGTACACCGTCGAAGTCATTTCCGGCACCCTCAACACCGCCGACACCAACGCTTATTACAATCAGGCCTATTCGAATGTTCGCACGCAGTTGACAATCGACCCAGTCGATCCGTTGCCGGGCGAACCCTTGAACCTGGTCGGCATGCCGGCCTTGAAGAACAAGGTGATGGTCGTCGACGCACGGCTCTACAACCATCTGCAGAGCATCGACGAATCGGCCCAGCAGGTGCATTACGACAGCAGCATCGAGAGCCTGGCGGATTTTCCCAGCGATTCCACTGCCGTGCCGTTGCCGCAGATTCAGACCTGGGTTTACAACAAGGGGGACACCACCAATCACAGTGCGACGCCGCTGTTCGATCCGGGCGTTCCGCAGGCCGATCACGTGGTTCGGATGAGCTATTCGGATTTCAGCCGATTCACCACAACGACGCCCAACTCTCCCGACATCGCGCCGCCCACGCTGGCGCACAACCCATTCATCGGCCCCGCGCCTTTTTCGACGGCCGCCCCGGGTGATCCGCCGGGCATTACGCTGCATCGCATGCTCAGTGGCACGTCGACGGCCGCGTCGGCGACGGGCGGTTGGCTGTTTGACTCCGGCGCGCAGCTGTCATTCATGTCATCCGCAATGGCGTTGTCGCTGGGCGTAGAGTTGTCGTTCGACCAGGACGGCAATCCGGTGCTGACCGACCTGAACACCCATGCCGCCCCGGCTGGGCAATTTGAAGTCGCTCTCGGGGGCGCGGGAGGGAATGCCGGCACGCTGCTCGGATTCACCGTCGACGAACTCGACCTGCCGACGACGGACGGGCTGATCAAGTTTCACAATGTGCCGATCGCCGTCCTGGACGTAACGGTCTCGGACGGGACCACGTCGTACACGCTGGACGGCGACTTCGGCATGAATCTTTTGCTGCCCAGCATGGATACGACCGCGGGCAATACCACCGGCGGGGCGTTCGATTTCTTCAGCTTCGACGAAGCCACCGGGCTGTTGTCGCTGACGGACAGTACGGTCGTCCCCGAGCCGGCCGCGATGGGGCTGCTGGTGCTGGCGGGGGTCCTGTCGTGCCGTCGACGCCGCCGAATGCCTCGGGATTGAGCAGAATTCCCTCAAACCGTCGGAGGATTCGGTGATTTGAGGAGGCGGCCGCGCTAGACTCTCGTTGTGCGAGAGGAGTTGCATGCTGCACGCCCCCGACGTCCGCCGTCTCGACCGATTCAAGCAGGCCCTGCTGCAAATGGAGACCGATCGCGACCCAGTCCCGCTCGTGCAGCAATTCGCCGACACCGTTCTGGTCGATACGCCCGCCCATGAGCATCCACTTGTCGGCCGGGACGGGGCGGCGACGTTCTGGAACGAATACCTCGCGATGTTCCGCACGATCCATACGCGTTTTACGCAGGACTATGCGCTGAACGACGTCGCCGTCTTGGAGTGGTGGTCCGAGGGCACCCTCGCGGGCGGACACCCGATCGATTACCGCGGCGTAACGATCCTGCACTTCGACGGCGACCTGATCGATCGCTTCACCGCCTATTTCGACTCCGCACGATTCGTTGCAAGACCCTTTGAACCCGAGTGTTGTGATCTTGGAACGAACACCGAAGGGGGCGATTGAGCCATCGACCCATGCCTATTCCAATGCCTCGGGGATCCCCTAAATAGGGTATATTCATTCAATTAAGGCACTATTACTGGACGTGGCCGCATCAATCTGGCAAAATGCATGAAGTTGTTTTCATATCTTTTTTGCCAGGGAGTTTTATGCGTCGTTCCACTTCTGTCTCGCCCAGCGAGTCTGCGTTTTTTCAGACCCTTGATGCCCGCCGCCTGTTTGCGGCGATCAATCTTTCGGGAACCTCGGGGGATGATTCGATCGCCCTGACCATCGCCGGCAATGCCGTGCAGGTCGATTTCAACGGGTCGACTAGCTACTACACCGCCGTCAGTTCGATCACGATCAGCGCCGGTGGCGGGAATGATACGGTGACCATCGATCCGTCCATCACCCTCGGCACGGCGATCGGCGGCAATTCCGGCAATGACACGATCACGGGCGGTTCCGGCCCCGATCAAATCAACGGCAACGATGGGAACGACACCATCTACGGCGGGAGCGGCGACGACGTCATCAACGGCAATGCCGGCAATGACACGATCTACGGCCAAAACGGCAACGACACGTTGTTCGGCGGCATCGGAAACGATGGCGTCGACGGCGCCTGGGGCGTCAATTACACCTATCAGAACGACTTGGCCAACAACAGCGACGACAACGCCGATCTGATGTACACGATGATCGCCAATCACTCGAACGATCACATCACGGATTTCGTCAACGACGGCGATGGGATGTGGTTCTACTAATCCAACCCGCGGTTTCGGCCGCTTAGATACTGCGACCCCAGGACGTGGGTGCGGGCTTTGGCTCGCACCCACGTTCGTTTGTCACCCGGCGGTGTTCGTCCGCCGGAGATAACGGCGCGCCGCCCGGATGGCCGGGTATTCGATCAAGGCCGAAATGAAGCTGGCCAGGGCGCACATGATCGCGACCGTGACCGCGATCGACACATCCGGCGGCCAACCCAGCCGATACCCCTCGCGAATGAGAATGTAGCCCACGTTCTGGTGGATCAGGTAGAGCGAATATGAAATCCACCCGAGCCATTGCAATGGCCGACTGCCCAGCAGCGGGATGAAGTCGCTCGTCGCCCAGATCACTGTTGCCCCGGCGCCGACCGCGCCCAGTGCCGCGAGCGAACCGTCGATGACGCCGATCGATGCGATGACACACACAAAGGCCATCTGCGTGAACGTGCTTCGACCGTCGCGAACCAGTCGCCACAAGACGGCGCCGAGCGCGAAATAGGGCATGTACTGCAGGCTGAGCCATTTGCGGCCCAACCCGGGCACCCGGTGAAAGCCGTAGCGAACGGCCAGTCCATCCCACATCGCCAGAAGCGCCAAGGCCGTCATCGCCGGCAGCAGCCGACGGATCGACCGCACCATCAGCAGCCCCAGGCAGACCGCGTAGAACGACAGTTCCGGCTTCAGTGTCCAGTACGCACCATCGACATGCGGAATGCTGAAAAAGCCCTGCAGCATGGTGAAATTCACCAGCGCTTGCCAGTGGGTCACGTGGTCCTTGGGCAAGGGCGCGATCGACGCGGCCGTCAGCGTGATCAGGAGGGCGGCCCAGTAGGTCGGATAGAGCCGCGCCATGCGCGACACGGCAAACGAAGCCGCCGAGCGACCGCGCTCCAGGCTCAACGAAATGACGAAGCCGCTGAGGATGAAAAACAGCAGAACACCGGCCGAGCCTTCCTCGAACCACACATGCGGCAGGGGATGATGGCCCAGGTATTGGTCGTACCGGACGCTGTAGTGATACAGCACGACGCCCAGGGCGGCCAAACCCCGCAGCCCATCGAGGCCGGGGTATCGCGCAGTGCCCACAGGCTGGCAATCGAGCGCTCGTTCCACGCTCACTCCTGGCCCGCGGGGGCTGCGTCTTCCAAGTCGCCGGCGCTTCGGCTGTCTTCGAAGTCCATCAGGAAATGCACCTTCGCGAATTGCTCCGGCGGGAGCAGCTTGCGGAGAATTCCTTTCGAACGGCGAATCCCGTTCCGCCGGCTCACGTGCAGGACGATCACGTTCTCGTTGCGGCTCTTGGCCATCACTTTGACGAAATCCTCCACGTGCAGGTGCTTGCCGGCCTTGGCTTTTGTGCGGTGCGCGGGGTCGAAGAACGTGCACTCGCACAACAACGTCTGCGCGCCCATCACGTCGGGGTGATCGAATACGTCGCCGTAGCTGGTGTCGCCCAGATAAGCGACCAGCGGCACTTCCAGCTTGTATTGGATTTCCACGCCCTGGCGGCGAAGTTCCGCCAGTTGCTCACCGGTGAGCGGAATGAACTCCGGGCGAAGCTTCTCGCGCACGTTGATCAACACATACCCGAGCGACGGCGCGCCGTGATGCGTCGCGACCGCGCGGATGACAAAATCCCGCCGCACTTCATAATCCTGGCCCGGCGACATGGGGATGATTTTGTAGGGCGTTTGCTGGCGTTCGATCTCCTGCCAGGCTCGCAGCAGGCCCTCCACCGGCCGCTCCAGGTGTCGCGGCACGAGCAGCGTGCCGGGCTTCATCCCCTGAAAGTGACGCTGCGACAGGTAATACCCGAGCCCCGCGACGTGATCCATGTGCCCGTGCGAAATCAGCATCAGGTCGCTGGTCAATGCAAACTGCGGACACCGCCCGGCATCGAAGCAGACATTCAGCTCCGGCACCTGCACCACCGTTTCCTCGCCGCCAACGCTGTAACCGATCAGGCTCTGCTGCCCGATCTTGAGCTTGGCAAACTTCTGGTTCAGGACCGATATTTCTATCATCGCCCGAAGGGTAGAGCGAGCAAACAGACCCGACAAGCGCCGGGCCACGATTTTGCCGCGGCCGTTGCTATTTCTGCGACAGGCTGGGAAAACTGAGCCCGCATGGGCGGCCGTGGCCTGCGGAGGAAACGAGTCGCCCGTTATGGAGTGGCGGAGTCAGATATCATGCGAGAACACATTTTGATTCGAACGAGCTTGGCGATGCTGGCAATGGTCTTATCGCAAGCGACCGCGCGGGCAGCGGAGGAGACCGGCGGGCAGGTTGTCGCGGGACAGGCCCGGTTTACGGTCATCACGCCGCAATGCATCCGCATGGAGTACAGCGCGGACGGGCATTTCATCGACGAGCCGTCTTATTTCGCCGCCAATCGCACCGCACGGTACACCAAGGCTGCGATCACGCGCGATGCCGGCCAAGTCACAATCGACACCGGCGTGATTCACCTGATTTATACGCCCGATGGAAAACCCTTTGACGCGACGAACCTGCACGCGACCATCCGCCAGCAGGATCAATTCATCGAATGGCGCCCCGGCACCGTCAGCGCGGCCAATCTGGGGGGCACCGAGCGCACGCTCGATGGCTGGGACGGCGCCCGCAAACTGAGCGACGGCCTGCTCTCGCGCGACGGCTGGTATCTGCTCGACGACTCGCACGGCGTGCTGTTGACGAACGACTGGGTCAAAGACCGGCCCGCCAACGCAGGCACCGACTGGTACCTATTCGGTTATGGTCAGGACTACCGCGCGGCGCTTCGCTCCCTGACGACCATCGGCGGCCCGATTCCGCTCCCGCGGCGCTACATGCTCGGCGACTGGTACTCACGCTATTGGCCCTACACCGATCAGGATTACCGGCAGATCGTTCAGGAATATGCCGACCATCACTTCCCGCTCGATGTGCTGGTGCTTGATATGGATTGGCACCTGGACGGTTGGACCGGCTACACCTGGAACCCCAAGCTGCTGAAGGACCCGCAATCCCTTCTCGATTGGCTCCATGCCCAGGGTCTGGCCGTAACGCTCAACGATCACCCGGCCGACGGCGTGCAGCCGCATGAAGCCATGTATGGCGCTTTCATGCACGCGATGAACGCTCCACTCGACAAGCCGCTCCCATTTGATGCGGGCAGCAAAAAGTATCTCGATACCTTTTATGCCTACACCCATCGCCCGCTTGAAAAGCAGGGCGTCGATTTCTGGTGGCTGGATTGGCAGCAGTATCCCTTCACCCGGAGCGTGCCGACACTGACGAATCTCGCCTGGCTGAATCACTATTACTACCAGCAGACGTCCGCCGACGATCGCCGCGGCGCATCGTTCAGCCGCTGGGCGGGGTGGGGGGATCAGCGGCACCCCATCCATTTCTCGGGCGACGCCTCCACCAGTTTCAACATGCTAGCCGCGGAGATCCCGTTTACGTCGACGGCGGGCAACGTCGGTTGTTTTTTCTGGAGCCACGACATCGGCGGCCACATGCGCGGGCGGAACGAAGAGTCGTACACGCGCTGGTGCCAGTTCGGCGCATTTTCCGCCGCATTGCGGTCGCATTCCACCCGAGACAAGACCATGGACCGCCGGCCGTGGACGTATCCGAAGTGGGCCGAGGCGTCGATGCGGACCAGCTTTCAACTTCGGTCGCGCTTCTTTCCGTACACCTACTCGGCCGTGGTGCAGGCGTGTGAAGAATCGGTCCCATTCGTGCGGCCGGTCTATTTGGATGAACCCTCGCTCGAAGCCGCCTACCACCAGCCGCAGGAATATCTGTACGGCGACAATGTGCTGGTCGCCCCCGTGACGGAGCCCGGCGTCGGTCCGAATCGCCTGGGCCGCCAGTCGGTCTGGTTCCCCAAGGGCACATGGTACAACTTCTTCACCAATGAACGCTTTGACGGCCATCAGCAAGCGCTCGTGGCGGCGACGATTGACGAGTTTCCGCTGTACGTGCGGGGCGGCGTGCCGATCCCCATGCGGGCGGTCACCCAACGGATGGCCACCGAGCCGCTGAACGAGCTAACGCTTCGGTGCTACCCCGGCGACGATCACGCGGCGGCCACCGCCGTTTTGCGGGAAGACGACGGCCTGACGACGGCCTATCGCTCGGGCGCATCCGCTCAAACGCGCCTGACCTATCGTCGTGAGGGCAATCATGTGACGATCGAGATCGCCCCCACGGTCGGCACCTTTGGCGGGCAGGTGCAGCAGCGCAGCGTTGTCATCGAACTGCCCGCGACGACGGAAGCCAGCCACGTCACCATCGACGGCACGCCGGCGCAGGCCGATTACGAGGCCGGCAGTCACGTGAATCGCATCCACGTGCCGGCACGATCGATCCGGCAGGGGTGTGTCGTCGCGCTCGATACCGAACCGATGAATCCCGCCGAGGCCCGAACCCGCGCATTCATCCAGCGCTCCGGCCTTTCGACCGCCGCCGCCGAAACGAGCCTGCCCGAGCTGCTCGCGGCCGCGCTGGCGCATTCCGACGACGCACGCCAAAACGCCGCGCTGTGTGCCGCGGCGGGCATCGGCGTTTTCCCGCGGAATGAGCACGTCTACGGCTATCCGCAACAGGCCGAGCCGGTGACTTTTGCCGGCGATTCGCTCGGCGCTCGAATCGAGCCGATCACCACCGCCGGCCCGCTGGCGGCGCGGCAGATCAATAGCTTTCAGGTCACGCTGGCCGGGAAGAATTCCGTCTGCGGCGGATATCCGGGCGAGCTGGTCGATTGGTCGACCCGGGCGGGCAATCTCGCGCCGTTTGCCAGCATCACGTTCAGCACCGGCGGACCCGCGCACGGCCTGAACGACGGCAAGGCCGACGGCTATCCCGGGCCGGCCGAGCACGAGTGGGCCAGCCGCCGCGAGAAAGCCGGCGCTTGGGCGAAGCTGGAATGGAAGACGCCGCAGTCGATCGACCGCGTCGTTCTTTTCGATCGGCCGAATGCCGACGATCACGTGCTGGCCGGGCGGCTGGATTTCAGCGACGGCTCGTCCGCCTCATTCGGTCCGCTCGACAACGATGCCGCCAACGGCACCGAGGTGCGCTTCCCGGCCAAGACGGTGTCGTGGATGAAAGTCACGCTCACCGAGGTATCGCCCAAAACCGTCAACAGCGGGCTGTCTGAGATCGCCGTGTTCCAGGCGCCTGGGGCACAAAAACCGGTCCATTGAGGAAGGGGCCCAGTCGACGCCGGTGGGTTAAGCTTTTTTTACGTGACGTCTCGCAGCGCTGCCTTGGGTAAACTTCGGTATGCGATACGTTTCCCCGGATTCGGCATCGACACGGTTTTCTCCACCTTCCCGCACCGCTCCCCCTCGCATGAGTCTGACCCACAGCGCCCTGGCGCTGGCGACTGTCGCGATCGGCGGGGCGATGCTGACGCGCGGCATCCTTCGGTTTCGCCGGCACATGGATCTGCGCGGCAAAGTCGCCATTGTCACGGGCGGCAGCCGCGGGATCGGGCTGGCGATCGCGCGCGAACTCGTCGAGCGCGGCGCGAAAGTCACCATCTGCGCCCGTGACGAACTCGAAATGCGCGACGCCCTGGAAGACCTGGAAGCCCGCGGCGGCGATGTGCTGGCCGTCACCTGCGATGTCACGCAGGCGGATGAAATCAGCAACGTCGTCGACCGCACCCGCGAACGGTTCGGCCCGGTCGATGTGCTGGTCAATAACGCGGGCATCATCGTCGTCGGGCCGGCATCGGCCATGACG
>JBQCCH010000066.1:0-16305 GCA_051962375.1 Tepidisphaeraceae bacterium | reverse complement strand
GTTCGGATTTTCAAGGGTCGATGCCGCCGGGCGTGGACGCGTCTAGAAAAGCCGTTAGAGTCTTGGCCATGATTCTGGCGGGCATTGATGAGGCGGGATATGGGCCCATCCTGGGGCCGCTCGCCAGTGCCAGTTGCGCGTTTAAGACCCCGGACACCGACGACGCCTCCATGCCCTGCCTGTGGAAGCGCCTCAGCCGCAGTGTCGCCCGCAAGCGTTCGAAGGACGGGCGCCGTCTGCACGTCAATGACAGCAAGCAGGTTTATTCCCCCGGACTGGGACTGAAGGAACTCGAACGATCGGTCTTATGCTTCGCGGAGCAAGCCGCCGGCCGCGCCGCGGGCCTGACCGCCCTGCTGGCCAGCGTGGATCCGGACATCGCCGGTCTCCTGGAGCAATACCACTGGTATCAATCCCACCCGGACGAGGTTTTCCCCCTCAGCGTCGAGCCGGTCGCCCAGCGGATCGCCTACAACGCCTACCACGCAGCCTGCAATAAAGCGGAGACCTTCTGCGTCCATTACCGCGTCCACCTGCTGCTGGAGCGCGAATTCAATGTGATGGTCGACAAAACCCGCAACAAGGCGAGCGCCCTGTTCTCGCTGGTCGCTCGGCACATCGACCTGCTCCTGCGAACCTACGCCGACCAGAATCTCATCATCGTCTGCGACCGCCAGGGCGGACGCGCCTATTACGGCCAAAACCTGCGGATGATGTTCGAGGACTGGTCGCTGCAGATTGTGAGCGAATCGGACGCCCGCAGTGAATACCTGCTCACCCAAGGCGCCCGATCCGCCCGAATCATTTTCGCCGAAAAAGCAGAGGCCATCAGCCTGCCCGTCGCCGCTGCGTCCATGCTGGCGAAATACTCCCGCGAAGCGCTCATGCATCGCTTCAACCGCTTTTGGCGGTCCCACGCGCCCGATCTGAGCCCGACGGCCGGCTATTACAATGACGGCCTGCGCTTTCTCGACGACATCGCCGAGCTCCGCCAACGGCTGCAGATCGCCGATGCCGACCTGATCCGCTCGCGGTGAGCCGAGCTCAGACCTGCACCATGCCGCCATCGACAAAGAGCTCGGCACCGTTCACATAGCTCGCATCGCTCGAGGCCAGGAACGCAACCGCGCTGGCGATTTCTTCAGGCTGCCCGGCGCGCTGCAGCGGAATGCCGGCGGCCATCTGGGCGAACATGTCGTCGGCGTTCTGCTTGCTGCCGGTCAATGTTTCAATCGCCGGCGTAACGATCGGCCCGGGGCTGACGACGTTCACCCGGATGTTCTTCCCCTTGAGCTCCGCCGCCCACGTGCGGGCCAGCGAGCGAACCGCCGCCTTGGTCGCGTTATAGACGCCGAACTGTTCCAACCCCTTGCTGCCGGCGATCGAGCCATTAAAAATGATGCTCGCCCCACTGCCCAGAAGCGGCAGCGCCCGCTGCACCGTGAACAGCACCCCTTTGACGTTGATGCCGAAGTATTTGTCGAAGTGCGCCTCGGTCGCCTCGGCGAGCGGAGCAAATTCGCCGGAACCGGCATTGGCGAAGATGACGTCCACCCGCCCATGCCCTGCTTTCACCGCGGCGTACAGCCGATCGAGGTCGGCGACGTTCGACACATCGCTTCGCACGGCCGTCACGTTGCGGCCGATCGCCTGGACGGCGGCGTCCAGCTCCGCTTGCCGCCGGCCGGTGATGTAAACGTGCGCCGCCCCCTCTTCGACAAACCGCCTGGCCGTCGCCAGCCCGATGCCGCTGCTTCCCCCCGTGACCACCGCCACTTTGCCTGACAATTTTCCCGACATCGCAAGCTCCTTTATGAACTATTCGGTACAGATTAAGCTAAAAAAACTCCGCCGCCTTCGGACGACCTCGAGTCATTCGTCAGCTCACCATTTATACCGACCGGTAAATAATAATCCGCTGGCCTTCGTCCGTCAAGCGGAATAATATATCTTTCAGTATGAAATCGGAGGACGAAGAAAAGAAGCCCGTCGGCCGGCCTCGTGCATTTTGCACGGACCTGGCGTTGGATCGCGCGCTGGGCGTCTTTTGGGAAAAGGGATACGAGGGGGCGTCGCTTTCCGATTTGACGGAGGCGATGGGCATCAATCGCCCGAGCTTGTACGCGGCCTTCGGGAACAAGGAGGCGCTGTTCCGCAAGGTGGCCGATCGTTATGCGGAGCGCTTCGGGCACAAGTTCTGCGAAGCACTGGCCGAACCCACCGCGCGACAGACGGCGGAGTCCCTGCTCTTGGGCGCGACCGCTCCCACGTCATCATGCAGCCCACGGGGTTGCCTTCTCGTCCAGAGCGCCTTGGCGTGCGGCGAAGAAGCTCAGACTATCAAGCAAGACCTGATGACCCGCCGGCAGGTGATGGAAGCCAAACTCCGGGATCGGTTTGAAAAAGCGGTGGCCACGGGCGAATTGACGTCGGCTACGGAAGCGGCTGCCTTGGCCAAGTTCGTGATGACGGTGTTGCACGGCATCTCGGTTCAGACCGCCAGCGGAGCCAGCCAGGCCGACGTCAGACGCGTCGCCGAGCTCGCCCTTCGGGCTTGGCCGAGCCATCAGTCTGAACCGCATCAGCTTGCACCCACGCAGCCTGAGCCTCAGTGACATTCCCCGCACTGGCGCCGCGAGACAGCCTCGCCGAATCACGGAGAGTGATCAGCCGGGGCCCGCCGCGCGCGCGATTGCACTCGCCGTTTTTTAGTAGGTTTGATTGACCGGCCCGACGTAGATCTGCCGCGGACGATAGATCTTGCCTTTGCCGTCGCGCACTTCTTTCCACTGCGCGATGTAGCCCGGCATTCGGCCGACGGCGAACAGCACCGTGAACATCTCGGTCGGCACGCCCATCGCCCGCATGATGATGCCCGAATAAAAGTCGACGTTCGGATACAGCTTGCGGCTGACGAAATAGTCGTCCGCCAGCGCCACCTTCTCCAGCCGGCGGGCGATCTTCAGCAGCGGATCATCGCCGACATTCAGGGCCGTCAACACCTGTTCCGCAGCCTGACCCAGGATGCGAGCCCGCGGGTCGTAATTGCGATAAATCGGATGCCCAAAGCCAAACAGCCGATACTTCTTCGCCTTCACGCCGGCGAGAAAATCGTCCGGATCGATTTTGTCGTTATGAATCTGCTCCAGCTGATTCATAATCTCCACGTTCGCCCCGCCGTGCAGCGGCCCCCACAGGGCGCAGACGGCGGCCGCGCAGCTGGCGAACAGGTTTGCGTGCGAGCTGCCGACCATGCGGCACGTGCTGGCGGAACAATTCTGTTCATGATCCGCGTGGAGCAGGAAGATCAGGTCAAGCGCCCGGGCGACTTCGGGTTTGACTTCACCCTCGAAGAGCATGCGCAGGAAGTCGGCGGTGTACTCATTCGCCTGGGCTTTGCCGGCATGTTTCGGAGCGGGCAAGGCGTGCTTCCCCTGCGTGTGCCGATAGATCGCCGCCGCCAGGGTGCGAATTTTGGCGATGAGCTTCGCGCTGGTCACCGGGAAGTGCTGTTCGTAATCGACGTCAAGCACCTCGGGGTGATAGCCGCACAACCCGTTGATGCAGGCAGACAGCATGGCCATCGGGCTGGCGTTGCTGGGAAATCCTTTCAGAATGCCCAGGAGGCGCTCATCCACCGGCGTGTGCTCGGTGACGCGACCGGCGAACGCATCCAGTTCCGACGCCGACGGCAATTGGCCGTTGATCAGCAGGGACGCCGTCTCCAGAAACGTCGACTTCTCCGCCAGTTGCTCGATCGGGTAACCGCGATACCGCAGGATTCCCTTCTCGGCATCAATGAAGGTGATGCCGCTGGTGCAACTGCCCGTGTTTCGGTAGCCGGGGTCGAGCGTGATATAGCCGGTCTGATCGCGAAGTTTGGTCACGTCGACTGCGAGTTCACCCTCCGTGCCCTGCGTGATGGGGAGTTCAAGCGTTTTTCCGTCAATCGTCAGGGTAGCAGTACGCGCCATAAATGATGCCTCAACCTCGCAGGAGATACTTCCGTCGCTGTCATAGGACGGAAGAAGCCGCGGCCAAAACCAAAATGTCGATCCCCGAATGCCTTGCGCGGGCAAGGCGAGCCCGAGTATAGGATAAAGCCGACCTCTACGCACGCGCGACCCGGCCGCCGCAGACCGGACAAAACAGGAAAAATTGCCGCGGCATGCCAGTTCGTCGTTATTCCCTGCCTCATCCCTACTTGCCACCCTCCCCATGCTCGTAAGTCCTTGAAAATAGGTGCGTTCACTTAAAATCGTAAGGCTCAAATTGCGGTTGCGACGGCTCCGGACGATCGCTACTTTCGCGCCGACATGTCGTAAGGGTGACCCGAATCGGATTTCGTGAAAATTGCTGTTTCAGGGTCGTCAGCGTGTGAGCAGAACGCAGATCCCAGGCATCGAATCGATGGTTTGATGCTCCGTTCACCGCGAAGCGCGCCGGCGCCCGTCTGCAACCTTTTAAGGAGACCGCCATGCCCGCCCGTCCGCTCGATCACTTGCCGCTGACCGTAGAAGCCTTGGAATCGCGCCGCTTGCTGACGGCCCTGCTGCAGTATTCGGTCACGGACCTGAATCCCGCCGGCGCGACCCAGAGTTTTGTTGGCGGCATCAATGACAAGGGGCAGGTCGCGGTCGGGACCTCCACCGGCAACGCCTACCTGTGGACCAACGGAAGCTTCGCGCCGCTCCCCGCGCTCGGCGGCACGCTGACGCCCGAAGACGTCAACAATTCCGGCGCCGTCGTCGGCTATTCCACCGTCAACGGCGTCGACCACGCTTTCCTCTCCGCCAACGGAATGACCAGCGACCTGGGCACGCTCGGCGGAGCCAAGAGCTATGCCTACGCGATCAACGACAGCGGCACGGTCGTCGGCGCATCGGCATTCGACAGCGGCGGAAGCCTGCACGCCTTTGTTTACACCGGCGGGCAAATGACCGATCTCGGCACGCTCGGCGGCGGCTACAGCACGGCGACCGGCATCAACGCCGCCGGCCAAATCCTGGGCATCTCCGACACCGCGGCCGGCGATTTGCATGCCTTCGTCTACAGCAATGGCCAAATGTCCGACCTCGGCACGCTGAGCAACGGCACCGTCAGCAAGGCGTATCACGGCATCCAAGACGACGGCGACATCGCCGGCGACGGCGCCGCCACCGGAACCGGCAACTTCAAGGCCATCATTTGGGTCAACAATCAGCCCAGTTCCGTCGGCCGCCCGGACCTGGCGAGCGATGTGTTGATCTCCGACACCAACAACGACGGCATCCTCGTCGGCACCTCCAACGTCAACGGCGGGCAAATCGCCTATGCCTATCACCAGGCCCATTTCTACGACCTGAATAAACAACTCGATGCCACCGGCGCCGGCTGGACGCTGCGCAATGCCGCCCGCATCAATGATTCCAACCAAATCGTCGGCGAGGGAGATGCGCCCGGCGGCCTGCAGAGTCATGCCTTTTTGCTTTCTCCAGTCAAGAATCTCAGCACCGCCAACGTCAGCGGCCGCGTCTACATCGACGCCAACAGCGACGGCTTGCAGGAAACCGGCGAAGCGACGCTCTCGGGCGTGCAGATCACGCTTACCCCGACCGGCGGCGGCGCGGTCGTCGCAACCTCCACCGGAACCGACGGCTCGTACGCCTTTCCCTCGATCGCGCCGGGCAATTACGACCTTTCGATCGCCACGCCCTCGGGCTACAGCCTGACGACCGACGGCACGATCTCCCTGCCGCTGCTGGGCGGGTCGCAGATGTCGGACGTGGTCTTCGGCGTCCAGCCCTCGGGCAGCCCCACGCCCACCGCTACCGGAACCATCGGGGGCATCGTCTTCAATGACACGAACCACAACGGCACCAAGGACGCCGGCGAATTGCCGCTGGCGTCGGTGTCGGTCGTGCTCAGCGGGGGCGGCCTCGGCACACCGCTCACCGTCTCCACCAACGCCAGCGGCGCTTATTTCTTCGGCGGATTGGCGGCCGGGACTTACACCGTCACGGAGACGCCGCTCAGTGGTTACGTCCAAAGCACCCCCGCCAACGGCGCGGCCATCAGCGTGACGCTCGCCAGCGGGCAATCCGTCTCGGCGGCCAACTTCGGGCAGTATGTGAATTCGCCGAACACCGGCACGATCACCGGCTATGCGTTCGGCGACCCGGACGGCGACGGAATCTACGCCAGCTACGAGGGCCCCGCGTCCGGCCGGACGATCTTCCTCGACACCAATGGCAACGGCCTGCTCGATGCCGGCGAACTCTCGAAGGTTTCGGATTCGGTAGGGAAATTCACGTTATCCGGCCTGGCCGCCGGGACATACAACCTGACGCGCGTCTTCCCCAGCGGATATCACCTGAGCAACCCGACCGTCGGCACAAACGGGCTCGACATCCTGGTGAATGTCGCTGCCGGCGGCGTGACAAACATCAATGTCGGTTCCTGGACAGGCACCCCAACGCCTACGCCTACGCCAACACCCACGCCAACACCCACCGGAACGGCGACGCTGACCGGCACCGTGTTCGGCGATTCGAACGGAAACGGCATCTTCAATTCCGGCGAACCGCTCGCCAGCGGCCGGACGGTCTTCCTCGATACCAATGGCAACGGTCTGCTCGATGCCGGCGAAGTCTCCACCACATCGGATTCGGCCGGGAAGTACGTGTTCACGGGGCTGGCGGCCGGCAGCTATAACGTGACCCGCGTCTTTCCGAGCGGGTATCGGCTGAGCAATCCGAGCAGCGGCACCAATGGTTTGGACATCGTCGTCAACCTCTCGAGCGGCCAAACGACCACCGTGAATATCGGCAGCCGGCCGGGAACGTCGCCGACGCCAACCCCGACACCCACACCCACGCCAACGCCGACACCAACCCCCACGCCCACGCCAACGCCCACGCCGACCGGCACGATCACCGGCACCGTCTTCGGCGATTCGAACAACAACGGTGTGTTCAACACAGGCGAACCCCTCGGCAGCGGTCGAACCGTATTCCTCGACACCAACGGCAATGGGCAATTGGACTCGGGCGAGCAATCCACCGTCGCCGATTCCCAAGGCAAATACACCTTCTCCGGATTGACGGCCGGCACTTACCGCGTGACGCGCGTGTTCCCCAGCGGCTATCACCTGAGCAACCCGAGTCCCGGCACGAGCGGGCGCGACATCCTGGTGAATTTGCTCGCTGGGCAAACGTCGGTGGTCAACATCGGCTCGCACACCTGAGTGCTGGGCCAGATCTGAATCAAGGGGATGACGCTTCCTCTCCCGCGTGCTCGGGGGAGGAAGCAGTTAAGTTCCGGAAATTTCCCAAAGTTGGTACGTCACGTTCCGGTAATTGGGCTTGTCCCCTTTGCGGCCGCGCGGAACAGGCTTGGTGTCGTCTTTCACGATCATGGGCACATTCCACCAGCCGATCCTACGCCCCACCAGCGAAAGATCCTTCGGCCGATTGATGTAACGGCGGATGAAGTCGGGGATGGGGCCCTCGGCCTTCTTTTTCATGGCCGCCAGCATCGGGTCATGGCCAACTGCTTCAGCGACGAACACGCGGCGCTTGGCGCGCAACGCTTCGGACACGTAATCGCGGGCCTGCTGGTTCAGGACCGATTGTTCGACGATCTCGCCCGGATGTTTCGGGTCTTCAAGGGCTTCGTAAAGCTGCTGGCCGCGTACCGGATCGATCAGCACCGGGTCTTCTGTCGCCGCACGAGGCCGGCCCTTCACCCAGTTCCGGTCGAAGCTCAGGCCGGTGTAGCAGCGGTCAGTCGTCACAAACTGCAGATACTGCAGCAGGTTTTCCTCGCGGCACACGAGCATTGCTCCATCGGGCACGGCATCTCGAATCGCGCGGCCGTTGAAGTGCGCGATGGCGGCTTCATACGATTCGCGCTCGAGCCAGGCGGCGCTGTCATCCGCCTGAACGGCAATGCTCAAGGCCGCCACCAAGCCCGCGACCAGGGTCGGCACGATGGATCGCCGCAGCAACGCCGACGCCCCCACCGCACCGCCGAACAGGCCGATCATCACAATCGCGCCGATGAACGCGCCCCATCCGCCGCCTCTTAAAAAACCGCTGGGAGGTTGATTCAGGAATTCGTTGACGCTGAAAAACGGGTGCGTCGTCAAGTTGGGCAGGTCCAGGCGCAGCAGGTAGTACGCGGCCGCACCGGCCGCCAATCCGCTGAGCGTGATCAGCAGAACCAGGGCATAGAGCGGCACCCGCCGCGGCTCGGCCGGCGCCAGATCACGCAGATGGGCGATCAACCAAAATGCCGCCAGCAAAAATGCCGGATACACCGTGACGACAAAGCGAAGGTAGCTGACGTTGTCCGGTCCCCAGTAGTAAAAGAGATAGGTCGTCAAACAGGGCGCGACCCAGAGCCACACGAACATCGCGACGCGCCAGTTCCACCAGATCATCGCCAGCAGGCCGATGACCGACAGCGGGAAGATCATCAGCAGGCCGTTCAGGTTCAGCTGGCGGATGAGGGTTTCCCAGTTGTCGGAGAAGAAGGTCCAGGCAAAGCCGGACGATTCGTGCGTGGCGTCGTAGCCGGTCCATGTGCCCATGGCCATGCGGTTGTAAGTCAGCAATGCGATGACCGGCACCCCCCAGCTCGCAAGCAGCAAGGCCGATTCGATCCACGCCCGGCGTGAGCGCCAATTCAATCGCACGAACGCCGCCCACGCCAGTGGCAGGATGAGGGCGCCTTCGGTGTAACGAATCGTCGCCGCATAACCGACAAGCACGCCCCCGATCACGGCAAACAGACGCCCGCCGCGCCGCCACCAGTGGAGCACGCCGATCATGCCCCAGACGACGCACAGGAGCGTCGTCGCATGGCTGTTCGGGTTGTTCACGACGTAGGCCGTCGACGGGCTCGTCGCAAAGGCGAGCATCGCCAGGATGCCGCCGAACGAACCGGCGAACTGCCGTACCAGCACAAACACGCCCAGCACCACGCCGGCCATCGCCACAGGGCTCACCAGGTAGCACAGCGTCGTTCCAAACGAGCCGCCCACCCACAGCAGCACCGCGTAGATCAAGGGCAGGCCGAGCGGATATTTCGGATAGAAGTCGCGGGGATTATTCGCAGCCGACACCCACATGTTGGCGATGAAGGCGTGCTTGTCGAATTCTTTAGGGTTGCCGAGCATCGTCGGCGATTGCTTCATCGACAGGTTCTCGGCAAACATCTTTCCGCCGACGAGGTAGCCGTTCTGATCGACGCCGACGTGCACATTGACCCAGTACACGTGCGAGACGACGAAAAACGCAACGGCAATCAGCAGGGCCAGCCCGAGAAATCCGAACCGCTTGACCCGCCCTTCCGCAGGGAGATCGGGCAGGCACGACGCCGCGGCGACATCGGATCGCGCGCCGGCCATCAGCGGCACATCGACGACGGCGGGTTCCAGCGATGAATCAACAGGATCGATCAACGGTGCGGCGGATGTCGTCATGAGCGCTATGGCATACTACCCGCGGATGCAGGCCGCTGTTGAAGATGACTCCGGAAACGGCCGGCATCCGGCGAATCGCATCGGCGTCGCGGACCGCGGATTATTTGCGCCGCGTGGGCGTGGATTGAGCGGGCTTGGCGGTGAGTTCGACGATTTGCCATTGCTGCGGCACCGGTTCGCGAAACACATTGTGCCCGCCGAACCCGCCGCGCGGCGGCCGGCCGTTGACGCGCCCGGGCCGGTTCAGGGCGGCCAGCATCATGCGTTGTCGCGGGTCTGTCGAGTTGGTGTCGGGCTCGCGCAGGCGCGGCAACTCATTGAATGTGCCCCGAACCTTGCAGGCGATGACACTGTCGCGTCGCCCATATTTTTTCGCAAACTGCTCGGCCGTGGGCGCGTTGGCGACCAGAAACACCCGTCGCCCTGCCTGCAGGTTTCGCGTGATGGCGTCGGTTTGCAGGTTGAACAGGTCGTCCGCCTTTTTTCCGGCAAGTTGCGACAACATGAACTTGCGCCGGGCCGGCTGCAGCGGATCGGGATCGTTTGGATCGATTTGCTCATCCTGATTCGCCAAGCGCTGCAGATAATTGACGGAAAAATACTCGGTGTTGTAGCAGGCGTAATCCCCCACGAATTGCAGGTCATTGAGGACATTCGCGGAGCTGAATACCGCCGAGCCCGACGGAACGATGGACGTGACGACCCGGTCCAAGCCGGCCTGGTTCACCTGCTGGCGATATTGGGATTCCATGCCCTGCCCGGTTTCCATGCCGTCTTCCAGACCGAGCAGTGCCCGATACAGGCTCATCGTGCAGGCAACGCCCACGATCAGACCGCCGGCGAGCGGGTTTACGATGCGCTGCACCCGCGTGATCGAAGGAGAAAGCACGGCTTGAATGGCAATCCCGACGCCGACGACCAGCGGCGGCAGCAGCGTCAGGAAAAAGCGGAGGTAAGACACCCCCCGCTCCGGCGCCCAGTAGTAGGCCATGTAAGTCAACGTGCCGGGGATGAGCCATAACCACAAAAACCCCGCCCGGCGCGAGCAGAGGCGAATCGCCAGCACCAACCCGAGCAGGCCCAGCGGCAGCGTGAAAAAGAGGCCGGCGTCATGCACCTGGCGAATGAGTTTTTCCCAATTCTGTGTGATGTGTTCGAAGGTGAACGCGCTGCCCGGCTTCGATTCATTCGTGGTGTCGTACCCGGTCGGCGTATGCATCGTCACGAGGTTAAAGCCGACCAGATATGCGATCGGCACCAACCAGCCCACCAACGGGACGGCCGCGCGCAGGTAGCTGCGCCAATCGCGCCAGTTGACCATGCTCATGGCGACCATGCCAATCAGCAGAACGAGCAGGCCGTCCGTGTAGCGGATGGTGGCGGCATAGCCGATGAGGAATCCGCCCAGCAGACCGCGCCAGAGCGTGGCCGTCGACCAGAAGCGAAGCAGGAAAAACACGCCCCACACGCCGAAGGCCAGGCACGACGCGTGGCTGTTTGGATTGTCCGCCAGCAGCAAGGTGATCTGGCTGAACGCAAGCACCAGCATCGCCAACAGCGCCGCATAAACGCCCACGAATTGCCGGGCGATGAAATACATCCCCAGGACCGCGACGCCGGTGCAGACGGGACTGACCAGGTGAGCGTAAGCGACCCCGCTGGCGCCGAAGACCCACAACACGCAGGCGTAAAGCAGCGGCAGGCCGATGGGGTACTTGGGGTAGTTGATGCCGGTGCTGTCGTTCCGAACCCACATGCCGCCGACAAAGCCGAGGGGGTCTTGCGGCTTGAAACCCATCGAGCCGGTGTGGGCGAGCATCTTGCCCCCCACCAGGTAGCCGTTCTGGTCGACCCCCGGATGCGCAGGCGCCCAATATTGCAGGATGAAGCACAGATACCCTGCGACAAAAACAACAGCGATCGCCATGGCCAGGGCGCGGGAAGCGAACGACTCTTCGGCCGCCAGCGGCGGCAGCAGGCGCAGGGAAGCCGCCTCGACGGACGATTCCGCTTCATCGGTCGGGTAGAAATGCGACAATTCGTCCAGGGCCGGCGACGTGAGCTGCATCGCCAGTTACTACGCGCGACGCCTACAAATATTGCGACGAAACCGGATTTTTGCGTTCGCGCCGGCCATGGCGTTTGTCATCGGCGGCTCAAGCGCGGATACTGAAAGCTGCACCATGCAAACCGCCATCATCATTGTCGATCACGGGTCGCGACGTCTCGAAAGCAATCAGATGCTGGAAGAGGTCGCGCGGCTCTATGCCGCTCGTTTCGCAACGGAAACGACCATCGTTGAGCCGGCCCACATGGAATTGTGCGAGCCGTCCATCGCCACCGCGTACAAAAAAACCGTCGCCCGCGGGGCTCAACGCATTGTTGTCGTCCCCTTCTTTTTGTCATTCGGCAAACACTGGACGCGCGACATCCCCAGCCTGCTGAGCCAGGCGGCCGCCGACTTCCCCGGAACCGAATACCAGCTTGTCGAGCCGCTCGGGATCGATGACCTGATGCTGGACCTGCTCCACAAGCGGGCCACGACCACGCAGGAACGAATTTTCAAATCGGGTGAAGTCGATCCGCGCATCGAAGGACTGGAGCCCACCCAGCGGCGGGAACAGTGCACCAGTTGTCCGTTTCGCATCGAGCCGGATGGAACAATCGTCGACACGCGCACGGTGGCTTGAAAGGAATCAGCATGTCCCTGGAATCGAAGCTGGCGGAACTGCAACTCACGTTGCCGACGCCGCCCAAGCCGGTCGCATCTTATGTGCCGACGGTGCGAACGGGCAACCTGGTCTTCGTCAGCGGCCAGCTGCCGATGCGCGACGGCCAGTTGCTGGCGGTCGGGAAAGTGCCGTCTCAGGCATCGATCGAATCGGCACAACAGGCGGCGCGGCAGTGCGTGCTCAACGCCTTGGCGGCGGTGAAGCACGAGCTCGGCGGCGATCTATCGAAGATTCGCCGGGTCGTTCGCGTGGGCGTCTTTGTGCAGTCCGACGACACATTCGACGGGCAGCCGAAGGTCGCAAACGGCGCGAGCGATCTCTTGCAGCAATTGCTCGGGGCCGCAGGTCAGCACGCGCGGGCGGCGGTCGGCGTGAACGCATTGCCGCTGAATGCCGCCGTCGAAATTGAATTTGCGTTCGAAGTCGATTGACCCGCTCGACAGATCCACGTCAACGGATCGATTTCACCGGATCGATGTCAGCGGATCGACGTGAGCGCCCAGGCCGTGCAGGAACACAGGGCCACCAGCAGCGCCATGCGGATGGCGTACATGCGTTGATCGAATCGGGCGCTTCGCTCCGGCTTGCCGGGCAATTGCTGCAGGTACTCCACGCGCGACCGAATGCTGCCATGCAGCCACGTGCCGGCATGGTGCAGTGCCATCGCCCAAAGCCGCCGCACCCACCCGCCGCCGTACATGAGGGCAGTCGCATCCAGCGGCATGTTGTTGAGCCGGGCGACGTGCAGAAGCGCCGACGTAAAAATCGCGACATTCTCGGGCCGAATGGGAGCGTCGATCGCGGCGTGATCGCCCAGGCAGCGCACTGCAAACACGTCAGCCTGCCGCTCAAAGGCGCGGGACAACGCCCCGAACGCGACAAAAATCCCCGCGACGGCCGCCAGCGGCAGTGACCAGTTGAAGACGTCTGCGGGAATGCCCAGCGTAACCACCGCACGATCCGCCAGCATCGCCCCCCCACTGCAGGCGAACATAAAAACAACGAAAAATACGCCATACCAGGCGAGATGCCGATGCATGACGTGGCCCGCTTCGTGGGCGAAAACGGCTTCGATCTGCTGCTCGGACATCGTTTCGATCAGCCGATCGCTCAATAGCACATAGCGGACCTGCGGAATCACGCCCATGACGGCGGCATTGCCGAGCGTGTGGTGGGTGTGCCACAGCAGGATCTGCCGATACCGCAGCCCGAGGTCGCGGCAGATGTGTTCCAACTTCGATCGCAAGGCCGACGCGGGCAGCGCTTCGGTCGGCAACACCCGCCGCAGAATCTCCGGCGAAATCACGAAAACGGCAGCGACCGACAGCAGCGAAATGAGCAGGTCCACCTGCTCCGACGCACCTAGGTGCAAGAGGTCAGCCAGTGTGTGGAGTGCGTCTCTCACCAGGGCAACCACCAAGAGCGGCGCGAGGGTAAAGAGAATCTGCTGGCGGGTATTCGTCGCCACGTATTGCCACAACGTGGGCACCGGGTGGACGGGCTCGCCGAATTCGAATGCGTAGAGCGCGTTTTGTTCACGGATCGCGCGGTCGAGCGGATATTGCATCCACAGCAGCCCGATCCACGCCACCACCACCGGGAGCATCGAAGCAAAGGCCGCCACCGAATCGAGCCGCATGGCGAAGGAAGGGACGACGCTCAGCACGGCGTCGCCGAAGCCCAGCGTGAACAGCGCCACAAGATGCAAGCCCAGCAAGGCCCAGCGCGCGATGAAGACGCCCTGATGGAATCGCGGGATAGCGGCCGTCACGTTGATCGTGGTGCGGCGCATCACGCGTCGCGACCAGAGACCCACCAGCCCGACGACCCCCGCCAGCAACGAGAAATAGACGGCCGTTCCCCAGGCCGGGGTGAACGCGTGGCACAGATCGCCGCTGCTGGCCCAGACCACCCAGAAAAGCAGCGGAAAAATCAATTGCAGCCGGGCCACACCAGATCTCCTGAAGCGGAAGAAAAAACGAGGACGATTGCGCTCATCAAAGCGTGTGGCCGAGCTTGGTTTTCTTGGTCGCGAGGTACGCGCGGTTGTGCTTGCCGGGCGTCACGCGGACCGGTACTTGCTCGACGATGGAAAGGCCGAACCCGTCAAGGCCATAGATTTTCTTGGGATTGTTGGTCATCAGCCGGATTTTGCGGACACCAAGATCGCGCAAGATCTGACTGCCGATTCCGTAGTCGCGCTTGTCGGCGGGCAGGCCCAAATGGAGGTTGGCCTGGACTGTGTCCATGCCTTCTTCCTGCAATTTGTAGGCGTGCAGCTTGCTCACCAGCCCGATGCCGCGCCCTTCCTGACGCAGATAAATCAGCGCGCCTTTGCCGATATCATTGATTTGCTGCATGGCCGCGGCCAATTGGTCGCCGCAATCGCATCGGCCGGAACCGAAGACATCGCCGGTCAGGCATTCACTGTGGACGCGCACGAGCACCGGTTCCTGCTGCTCGATGACATTGCCCGACGCATCCAGTTCGCCGACGCCCCCCTTCACCAGGGCCAGGTTCGGCTGATCGTCCACCGGGCTTAAATACGCATGGAGCGTGAAATCGCCCCACTTTGTTGGCAATTGAATGGATTGCACGCGCTTGACGAACTGCTCACGGTGCATGCGATAGCTGATGAGATCGGCGATGGTCACCATCTTCAGGCCGTGCTCACGGCAGAAGACTTCGAGTTCGGGGCGGCGCATCATTTCGCCATTTTCACCGATGATTTCGCAACCGACGCCGGACGGTTTGAAGCCGGCCAATGTGCACAGATCGACGATGGCTTCGGTATGCCCCGAGCGCACAAGCACGCCGCCTGGCGTTGCGGCGATGGGGATGACGTGGTCGGGCCGGGCCAAGTCGCTGGGCTTGGCGTTGTCGTCGACAAAGACGCGCGCCGTCGCCGCGCGGTCCCCGGCCGAGACGCCGGTCGTCGTGCCGATCAGCGCATCGACCGTTTCCGCCATCGCCGTCCCGTGACGGGCGGTGGAGCGCTTGGTCATCATCGGAATCTCAAGCTCGGCCAGCCGTTGCCGCGTTGTCGGGATGAACGGTACGCCGCGCCCGTACTTGATCATGAAGTTCATCGCTTCGGGCGTGATCTTCTCCGCGGCAATGGTGAGATCGCCCTCGTTTTCACGATCCTCGTCGTCCACCAGCACGATCATTCGGCCGGCTTTTAGGTCTTCAATCGCTTCAGGAATCGTCGCAAATGCCATAGCGCTCATTGTAGGGGCAATGGCCTCACTCGTCGCGGTAGACGGTGCCGGACTCTTGATAGGGGTTTTCGTCGGGGGTCCAGGTCCCGACCTCTTTCTGCAATTCAATCAGCCGATCGACCGGAACGTGGCCCGGATCAAAGTGATAGAGCCCGAGCCGAGCGAGTTTTCGGGTTTCAAGCGTTTCAAAACCGATCGGCACCGGCTCAGAGACGGCCAGCGGCTTCCAATCGGGCTGCTCGGGTGTAATGACATAGGTGGCCCGTGCCAGGTCATTCCGCGTCAGATAGCTGCCCGGGTGTTCGCCGAGCAGCGTTGTGATCGGGTGCTTGCCCCGCACGATGACAAGGACCTGATGCTGCTTCAAATCGACGTCGTGTTTCACGACGTTCACAAAAGCGACGGCATGATCCGACCAGCGCTCCAGCGATTCGTGAAAATGCTTCAGATATCGGTGCGAAATCGACGCCGCCAGGGCGAGCGGCAGCAGCATCAGCGCCGGCGCCGGCAGACGGAGCCGGCCAGCGATTTCCGTAAAGATTCCCGCCAGCAGTACGGCGGCCGGCGCGTAGGCGGGCAGCAGGTAATCCATGCGTTTTCCGGCGGGCAATGACAGGCAGACGAGGATGACCAAGAGGTAAATCGCCGCGAAGCCCCACGCATCGCGCAGCCGCCGGCTGAATGCCCAGGCCACCAAGCAGCCGATCGCCAGCCCGCCCCAGGGCAGGGCCTTGGTCACGAACCACATCACGCTGTAGTACACCGGCTTGGCGACGCCCTCGGGGCTCTCCTTCAGCACGCGGTCCGCCAGTTCGGCGCCGAAGATGACCTGCCTCACGTGCTGCGGATCCTGGGCATACGCACATGCCAGCCACCCGCCGACGCC
>JBQCCH010000065.1:0-4748 GCA_051962375.1 Tepidisphaeraceae bacterium | reverse complement strand
TTCTCATCGCGGGCGTGCGCGAACCAGGAGCCGGTCGGGCGCTGCTGGTAAGAGACCACGGTGCCCACGATGACCGCCGGCAACGTGTAATGCCGGGCAGCGATCTGCTGGGTGATGCGCACCTTTGCGCCGGGGACGAGGAAGGATCGGGTGTCGGTCGCCATCTGCGGCTCCGATTATGCCGCCAACCCGTGGCAAATTCCAATCGTCGCGCCCGCCGCATACGTGCCGCACGCGAATTGCGCGAATGCGGTTCCGCGTTTCCCATCCGCACCGCACGGCCCGAAAGAGCCAAAAAAGACCCCGTTTCGCCTTGCCAACGGCGAGCGATTTATTTTATCTTCGATTGTTCGACGGTGGGGGGCATTCCTCCGCAACTTTTGACTTCACGAACGAAAGGGACACCCTTGCGCGCTTTCAATCAAGCGGTAGTGATCGGCACGTCGGTCCTGTTGGCGGCCGGCGTTGTCGCGAAGGCGGCAGAAACGGTCGGATCGACCGTCGAAGTGCGTGAAGGGGACACCTGGAGCAAGGTTAAAGTCCTGGGCGTAGAGGGCACGCGGACGCACATTCAATACGACGACGGCACCGACGAATGGGTCGGCCGGGATCGGCTGCGATCCGCATCGGGAATTGCGCCCGAAACGCCCGGTGAGCCCACCGCGCCCGCGGGCACCCCCGCCACGCCGACGAATCGATTCGTCCAGTCAGAGGCCGTCGAATTCAAGCGCGATTCGCAGTGGCTGCCCGCCACCGTGCGGCAAGTGACGCCGACCTGGATTTTCGTCGTAACGACCGGGAATCGGCCGGAATCGTTCTGGGTTGAACCCTGGGCGGTGCGGGTGCAGGGGTCGGCATACGACATCAACAGCGCCGGAACGCGCGGTCGTTCGGCCCAGCCGGGCGAACTGCCCCCGCGACAACGCATGGATGGCCCGCCCATTTCCGCCGGCAATCGATTCGTTGCCAGCAGCGGCGACGATCAGCAAACGGTCACCGCCGAGGACCTGCGCAAAACGTTCGATACGGTGTCCTTCGACCAGACCCACGAGCCCCCGCACGCCGACGCGATGCAACACGTGGCCACCACGCGCCCGGCGCCCGGTGAATTTGCCGCATGGGCGATTCACAACACGCAAAGCCTCAGGTCAACCGTGCTCACCTGCGGCGACAGCATGAAGACGGCGGTCGTGGCCTGCTCAGGGTTCATGGGCACCTGGTCCACCGTTGTCCGCGCCAACCTGCGCGGGCATGGCCAATTCGACACACGCTATCTCCATATCTCCGACCTCAAATTCATGTCCGCCGGCGACGAGGGGGACTCGCTCTTGACGATCTTCGACTGGGACCGGCGCCTGCAATATTGGAAATGGGACAAGACCCAATACCGACTGGCCGCCAATCTGCAGTTGGAGCAGGGCTCGCGCAACGGCATCGTCGAAGCACTTCTGGTCGGCCCGGATCGGGCGGTGGTCCAGAGTTCCAGCGGATTGGTTGCCCTGGTCGACCTCGCGAAGAAGCAGGCAATCAGTGCCGTCACCGGCTCGTCGACCTCGCAATTTTTCATGCACCCGTCGCGACAGTTGATCGGCGTGATGACGGCGAATGGGACCGCCATGCTGCTGCGGACGTCGGATTTTGCCATCCTCGGCGAATACCCCAACGCCAGCGGGCAGGGGAATGTCGCGGTCGATCCGAGCGGCGAGTACTGCGCTTACCCAACGACGGCCGGCCCGGTGCGGGTGGTCAAGATCGCGGACGGCTCGGAACTGGGCCTGATTTCCGTCGGCGCCGCGTTTAATGGGCGGCTGGATCTGGCGGATGACAAGTTCCTGATCGTCAACGGATCGACCGTGTACGAAGTGAAATCAGGCTTGCCGGTCTGGATTTACCAGCTCCGCCAGAACACGATGTTCACGGCATTGCCGAGCGGGCAATTCCTGCTCGCCGAGCCGGGCAACGGAATGACGTCGATGGCCATCGTGACGATCCCGGACCAAATCGGGCGCGCCGCCTTAAAATCGGCGAGCCCGGATCGATTCATGCTCAAGCCGGGCACGTCGATCAAGATCGACGGCGACTTCGGCGCGTTCGGCGATGATCGCCAAAAGGCGAGCGACGCCGTTGCGACGGCGGTGCAGACGGCGGGGATGACCGTCTCGACGAAGGATGAGCCGTTTCACCTCAATATCAGCATTGCCGGAGGTCCGACGGTGAAACGCGATTTCGCCCCCGACATGTCTGCCGGCCCGTTCCGGATCGCACAGACGCTGGACGTTCCATCCACGATCCTGACGGCCACGCTGAACTACAACGGCCAAGCCGTCTGGACGCAGGAAGTCCGGTTTGCGGCGGGAAATTTCATTCATCGGGACGAGAAGCAGTCGTTTCAAGACGTCCTCAACGCCGCAGCCAAGCCGAACGTGGGGGCGTTGAAATCGCTGAGCATCCCCAGCTATTTGCCGGTCGGCGCCAAGCCGGGCACGCCGGCCGCGCTCGGCGAATCCGTCCTGCGCGGGCCGCACTTCGTGCCGCTGAAAACCATCGAACCGAAAGCACAACACTGAAACGCAGGATTGCAGGAAGGCGCAACGCATGAACAAGAAAATCACACCGGCGGTTGTTGGGATTGCCCTGTCATTGACCGGGCTGGCGCTGGCGGCCGTGCCGGATTACAAGCCGGGCCAAACGATCGAGGCGCGTGAAGGGGATCGCTGGTCGCCGGTGACGGTAGAAAAGCATGAAGGGCGCAAGTTCCAGATTCGCTATTCCGACGGGACCGAAGAATGGGTGACGACCGAGCGGCTGCGCCCGGGCTCCGGCGAGGCGAGCAATTCCACGCCGACGACGCCGCAGGACACGACGCCGCAGGATACGGCGCCGGCATCGAATCTTTCCACCGACGGCCCCTTCACGGTGATTCGGCTGCAGTCGAGCAAAAGGCTCCCCAGGCGGGTGGCGGCGAGCCTCACGGTGCCGCCAGCCGCGCGCCCGTCGGCGGCGTTCACCGATCTGACGCCCAGCGTCGATCCGGGGCTGCGTTTGATCCGGCAAATGATCGTCTGTGCGGACAAGCCGTCGGAAATCGTCGCCGTGGGCACGAACGAAAGAGACGATACGCCGCTGGTCGTGTTCGATACCGCCAATCCATCGGCGAAGGAAACCCGCGTATTCACGGCCCACGAGCAGACCATCCTGTCGGCCGCCGAGGGCGGCAAATATCTGATCACCCGCCCCAACGCTTTCGGGGCTCCCTCGCTGCATTTGTGGGAATACGTCAACGGCGCGTATCAACTCCGCGGCAATTACACGTTCGCAAACGACGGCAGCGGCAATGAATCCAACACCCGGCCCGACACGGCGATGCTGCTCAGCCCCACGCGATTGCTGATCCAGGCATCGTTCGGCGAAACCTACCTGATTGACCTGCAGGCGAAGCGGCAAGTCGCTTCCATCAAGCTCAACAGCGAGGTCGCCGTGCATTGCAGCGGCCGATTCCTGATGGCGTGCCTGGAATCGGATCAGGTGATGCTGCGGTTGACGGATCTGGCCATCATCGGTCAGGTGCCGGGGCAGTTCGCGCATTTGAGCGTCGATCCGACCGGCACGATGGCGGCGGTGCTGGAGCACGGCACCGTCAACGTCTACAAACTGCCGTCCAAGCAATCGCTCGGACACATCAACGGCGTCCCGGGCGGCAAGCGCGTGGACCTGATCAACGCCGACACCGTCCTCGTCGACGGCCGCTACCTGTACGACGTCAAGACCGGCATCCCGGTGTGGCGCTACAGCGTGGGCAATGCGCAGTCGACCATGCTGCCGAATGGGCAAATATTCTACGTCACCACGGAGGAAAATCAGACGTTCGCCAGCATGATCAGCCTGCCGACGGCGGACGCGAAGAGCGCGCTTTCGAACGAGAAACCGGATCAATTCTCGCTGAAGCCCGGCGCGCACATCGCCATCGAAGGAGACTTGGGAACCTTCGGCGACGCCGATGCCGCACGGAAGAATCTTGACAAGGCGATCACGGCCGCCGGCCACAAAACCGACGCGACGGCGACGGATTACAAGCTCACCGTGACCTCAGCGGCCGGCCCGACGGACAAATTCACGACCCGGCTGCTCGGCGTGATGGGGCCGCCGGTCTACAAGGAAGTCAACGCACCCAGCACGATCGTCACGCTGACGCTGACCGACAAAGGCGCGGTGATCTGGAAGCGCGAGATCAAGTTCGCCGCCGGCGGAATGGTGCGTCAGCGACGGGATGAATCCCTGGAGCAGGCTGTCGCGGAAGCCGCGAAGCCCAACCCGGGGCAGCTTGCAGGCTTGGCGGTGCCGGCCTACATCGTCCAGGGGAGCGATCCGAGCAAGGTCGCCACGCTCGGCGCCTCCAAGCTCACGCGCAGCGGGTTCGTCACCGCCACCACGCCAGCGGATGATTGATCGCCGCGGCAGGCGCTTCGTCATTCATGCCGCGCCAACGGTCTCGCACGGCACGCTGCCGGGGCGTCAGCCATGCGTCGAGTGAAGCATGGGCGTGAGCGAGCGCATTCACCCGAGCCGCCTGGGCGGGCGACATCGGGATGTGTTTCAATTCGGATTGCCGCAAGTACCACTTGGGCTGATCGTCGGGGTGAAAACGCCGATCCGTCTTGCTTTCGCGTGAGGCGGCCGCGTTGAAGGCGCACACGGCGTCGCGGGAGGCGGCGTCATCGCCCAGCGCCTGCTTTGGATCGGCCCGATCC
>JBQCCH010000064.1:0-7277 GCA_051962375.1 Tepidisphaeraceae bacterium | reverse complement strand
TCGGTGGCGGCGGTACCGGCGCGACGCCCGGCGTCGCGACCCTGGCGGCCAACACCAGCGGCGGCTTCACGAAGCTGGGCGCCGGCACGCTGACCTTAGGCGGGGCGAACACGTATACCGGCGAGACGCGCATTTCTGCCGGCACGCTGGCGCTCAGTACGACCGGCTCCATCAATAATTCCGCCGACGTCAATGTGGCCGGCGGAGCGACGTTCGACACCTCTGCCAAGGCGGGCGGGTATGTCGTCAACGGGCTGAAAGGGGCGGGCACCGTCGCGGGCGCAGCGGGGCAGGCGGTCACTGTTAACAACCTGCTGGCGCCGGGCGACGGCGGCGTCGGCACGCTTACCGTGTCGGCCGGCAACATGTCGCTGGTGACCGGGAGTGCTTACCTCTACGACATCGGCGGCACGACCGCGGCGACCACCAGTGACCTGGTCAACCTGACCGGCG
Source organism: Tepidisphaeraceae bacterium (assembly GCA_051962375.1). Lineage (GTDB taxonomy): Bacteria > Planctomycetota > Phycisphaerae > Tepidisphaerales > Tepidisphaeraceae > RYN-431. The sequence goes on along the minus strand of JBQCCH010000064.1, from coordinate 6,824 downwards.
CGGGCAGCACGCTGACACTGAACGGAAGCTACACGCTGAATCTTGCCGATCTGGGATCGGTCGACCCGACCGGAAAGACGTTTGTGCTGTTCGATTACCTGGGCTCTGATCCGGCGACGGCGGGCACGTGGGCGATCAACTACGGCACGACCGGGTGGCAAGGCGGGAGCGTCAGCGTAGATTCGGCGAATTCCCGCGTGATCCTCAGCGGCCCGACGACCGTCCCGGAGCCGACGGCACTGGGCGCGTTGGCGATGGGCGCGGCGGCTTTGGCGTCGCGGCGGCGCCGGAGAAATGCTGCGAACTGATGCGGACTGATCTGCTGTTCTACCCCGGGCCTGGCGGACCGGGACGCTACGGAAAAGGAGATGTCATGTCTTTTCGAACCTCAGGATATTCGTTCCGGCGCGTCGCCGGCTTCACGCTGGTGGAATTGCTGGTGGTGATCGGCATCATCGCGCTGCTGATCGCCATCCTCTTGCCCGCCCTGCAAAAAGCGCGGGGGGCGGCGATGCAGGTGAAATGCGCCAGCAATCTGCGGCAGATTTTCGTCGCCGAGACGATGTATGCGTTGGATTACAAGTATTACACCGCAGCCATCAACTCGTCGAAAGTGACGATCGTCAACGGCAACACGCCGGCGTTCGCGTCCAACAGTACGTTCTCAATTCCCAATTGGAACATGGGGTACTGGAACTACATGTTGCTGCCGTACCTGGGTCGGAAAGTGGCGGCCGAGCCGACCAGCTTTGATGAATTTTATGCGTTGCTAGGGAATGGCGGTGGCATTTTCCGTTGCCCGGCGCAAACGCCGGTGGGCGCGTGGCAACTGTCGTATGCCGAATCAATGCTGAGCGGGATGTGCCGCTACAACGGCTTGGCGCCCGGCTATCCGAATTTCGGAGCGGATTATTGGTCGATTCGACCGACTGCAAAGACGCCGATTTGCACCAATGACCGCATCGTCTTCTTCGCGGAAACCGCGCCTGAACTGCCGGCGATCAATGTCTTTTTCTCCTACGGCTACACAGCGCCGGAAATTCGGGGATGGCTCGGCGACCTGGACGACAAGTGGACGAACATCCAGCCGCCGCAGGACCAGGATCGCTTTAACGCTCCGAACATGCTGGTGAACAGCTTTGTGCATGGATCGAAAGCGGTGCTGGCGAAGAACCTTCTGTTTTTGGACGGTCACGTGGGGCGGTATCTGAAGGGGGATCGCAACATGGATGCGATCAGCCTCTATTACACGCGGTGAGGATGGCCGCGTGAATGGGATGGGTTCGAGCGGGGTGGGTTTGAGGAGTATGGGATATGCGTCGTATTGCACGGATAGCGTTGGCGTGGTCATTGACGGTGGCGGCCTCGACTGCGGTAGCGCAGACTTGGTACCCGGTGCCGCTGCCGCCGAAGGTGAAAGAGACGAAAGTCATCCTGCCGGCGTCGCGGGATTACAACGCGCCGGGGGGGCTGCCGGTGCGGAAGTTGTTTGATTACGGAACGCGAGACCCGCACGTGATGCTGGCGCCGGACGGCATGTACTACATGGTGGCGACGGCGTTCGCCAACACGCTGCCGGCCCCCTTGAAGAGTCGGCCTGACGCGAATGGGTGGTGGTACAACGACGGGATTCCGCTGTGGCGCTCGAAGGACATGATTCATTGGGAGACCCTGGGGTATGTCTGGACGCTGGACCACGATGCGACGTGGGCCAAGGCGTTCAAGCAATCGCCGCACACCGAGCGCCCCGACAAGGCCGGCCTGCGCGCGGTGTGGGCGCCTGAGATCCACTATTTCAAGGGCACGTATTGGATGCCCTATGCGATGAATTACGACGGCATCGGCGTGTTGAAAAGCACCAGCGGGAAGCCCGAGGGGCCGTACGTTGACATCAAGACCGATGGGCCGCTGGTGGATGACGCGATCGATGCGTCGCTGTTCGAAGACACCGACGGGAAGATTTATCTGCTCTGGAACGGCTATCAGATTGCCCGCATGAAGGACGACGTGTCGGGCCTGGCGGAAGCGCCGCGCAAGCTTGATTTCGATCCGCCGCCCCCGTGGGGCGAGGGGATCAACATGCAGAAGATCAACGGCAAATACGTCTTCACCAACGCCGGCGTGATGCCGACCGTGTGGCACGGGCGGAAGGAGAACACGTACGATTGTTTCTCCGCCACCGCCGACACGGTGTACGGGCCCTACACGGGTCGATTCCGGGCGATCCCGCACGATGGGCATCAGGATTTGTTCCAGGATAAGCAGGGCAACTGGTGGTCGAGCTATTTCGGCAGCGGGCCGGTCGCGCCGTGGGGGATTGAGCCGGGCGTGTTGCCGGTGACGATCGATGCGAACGGCCGGCTGTCGCCGAAGCGGAGCTATCCGCGGCCGGAGTGGCGCTATACGACATCAGCGCCGCCAGACGCTTGGATGGATGCGTCGTTCGATGATTCAGCGTGGAAAACCGGGCCGGCGGGGTTTGGGGATCCGAAAATCATGGAATCGGGCCCCGTGACGGACGTAGCCACGCCCTGGACGGTAGGGGGCATCTGGATGCGCCGCACGTTCACGCTCGACGGCCCGCCCGTCGCGCCGAGCTTGTTCCTGCGCAACAGCGGGAAGGTGCAAATCTCGATCAATCACCACGTGGTGTATGAATCGAGCGATCACCCGGAAGACTACGTCACCGTCGGCATCGATCCGGCGTGCCTGGTCAACGGCGCCAACGTCATCACGGTGCACGGCGAAGCGGGCGCAGAGCCGGCCTACCTGGATGTGGGCTTGGTCGATACGCAGCGGCGCGTGCTGTCGCCGACCGCGCTCGAGGGCAAGACCGAATGGAAGTACACCACCGATCGGCCGGCGGGGGCGTGGCAATCGCCGAGCTTTGACGATGCGGCATGGAAGACCGGCATCGGCGGGTTTGGCGCGGAAGGCACGCCGCACGCGATCATCGGCACGCCGTGGAAGTCGGACGACATCTGGATCCGTCGCACGTTCGACGTCAGCGGCACGTTGCCGAAGAAGCTGATGCTGCACCTGCATTACGACGAGTCGCCGGAAATTTACATCAACGGCGTACTGGCGTTTAAGGCTGCGAATTTCCTGGGCGACTACACGACCGTGCCGATGAGCCCGGAGGCGGCCGCTTCGATCCATCCGGGGAAGAACGTCATTGCCGCCCACTGCACGCAGACGATCGGCGGGCAATACATTGATGTGGGCGTGATCGCCGAGCCCTGATCGCTCACGGGGATTCGTCTCGCAGGACGCGCGGGTTTAGACTTCAACCCAGCGCACGAGGGTCCTGGCAGCAGGTCGCGCGCAGTGCTCATGGTTGAACCACGAACTTATTGGATCGACGTACTGGCGCGGGTCGCCAAGCCGGTGCTGGAGAATCTGGCGGCACGGACGCTGAAGCGGCACATGCCGGTGGAGGCGGCGCCGGGGATCGATGATCGGCCACGCGTGACGCACCTGGAGGCGGTCGGGCGGTTGCTCGCGGGGATTGCGCCCTGGCTCGCGCTGGGTGAGCCGATGGGCCGCCCGCTGGCGGAACTGGCTCGCGAAGGGCTTGACGCCATCACCGATCCGGCCTCCCCGGATTACTGCAATTGGACCGAACTCAATCAACCGCTGGTCGACGCGGCATTTTTATCGCAGGGCCTGCTCCGGGCGCCGACGGTGCTTTGGGAGCCGCTGCCGGATCGCGTCAAGGCGAATCTTCTCACGGCCTTGCGGTCGACACGGGTGATTCGCCCGGCCGCGTGCAATTGGCTGCTGTTCAGCGCGATGGTGGAGACCGCACTGCAGGCGATCGGTGCGGCCGACTGGGATGGCATGCGTATCGACTATGCCGTGCGCCAGCATGAGCAGTGGTACCTGGGCGACGGCGTGTACGGGGATGGGCCGCATTTTCATTGGGATTATTACAACGCCTTCGTGATCCAGCCGATGCTGGTGGACATCGTTCGTTCGCCGGGCGTCGCGGGGCAATGGGGTGATCTGCCGGAAAAAATTCGCCAACGGGCGCGACGTTTTGCCGGCGTGCAGGAACGCATGATCAGCCCGGAAGGCGCCTTTCCGCCGATCGGACGGTCGCTGGCGTATCGATTCGGCGCATTGCAGGGGCTCGCGCAGGCGGCCTTGCTGGAAGACTTGCCCGCGGGCATCTCCCCCGCGCAGGTGCGCGAAGCGATGACGGCCGTCATCCATCGGATGATCGAAGCGCCGGGCACGTTCGATGACAACGGTTGGCTGCGGATCGGGTTCTGCGGGCATCAGCCGGCCGTGGGGGAGCCGTATATTTCCACGGGAAGCCTGTACCTGTGCACGGCCGGACTGTTGCCGCTGGGTTTAGCGCCGGATCGTCCGTTCTGGAGCGCGCCGGCCGAACCGTGGACCGCTGCCAAGGCGTGGGGTGGACAGGCGTTTCCGATCGATAAAGCCATCTGAGCCAGCACCAGGCGATAGGCAACAGGCGTCCCCGGCGCTACGATGAGGCCGGAGGATCAACATGACGCGTGGTGGGAATCGTGCGATTGTCGGTGCGCTTGCGGTGGCCGGTGCGGTGGCCTGTGCCGTGGTGATGGGGGTCGCGCGGTGGAGCGTGGCTCAGACCAGTCAACCGGCGGCACACGAGACGGTCGACCTGTGGCCGAGCGGAAAGATGCCGGGCCACGGCGCTGCATCGGCCGAACATGAGGTGCCGGATCGTGGCGATCACGTGCATCGAATCACGGATACCAGCCGGCCGACGCTGATGCTGTTTCCCGCAGCCGGCGACGCGCCCGCACCGGCGATGATCGTCTGTCCGGGCGGCGGGTACAGCTATGTCGTGTATGACAAGGAGGGGACGGACATTGCCGCCTGGTTGAATCGGCAGGGGATCAGCGCGCTGGTGCTCAAATATCGCACGCCGCACAACCGGGAAGGGGCGCTGCAGGATGTGCAGCGGGCGTTGAGCCTGGCGCGAGCGCGGGCGGCGGCGTGGAAGATCGATCCGAAGCAATTAGGCGTGATCGGCTTTTCGGCCGGCGGGAACCTGGCCGCCAAGGCGAGCACTCGGTTTGATCAGCGTGCGTATGCACCGATCGATGCAATCGACACGATGAACTGCCGGCCCGATCTCGCGATCCTGGTCTACCCGGCCTATCTGGACGACGGGCACGGCCAACTGTCGCCCGACCTGCCCGTCACCGACCATGTGCCGCCGACGTTGATCGTTCATAACGAAGACGACAAGACATTCGTGCGGGGGAGCAAGCTGTATCACGCGGCCTTGGACTCGGCGAACGTGCCGAACACGTTCGAGCTTTATCCCACCGGCGGACACGGGTACGGCCTGCGCTGCACGCTTGACGCGAAGGCGTGGCCGGACGCGGCGACGGCGTGGCTGAAAACGACGCTGGGACGCTGATAGGGGCGTCGCCCCGGCGGTATCGCTGTCGGTAATTTACAAAAAATAAGGCGATTGTTTATTGTTATTTTCGTGACGATTTCATAATGTTTCACCGGCGGAGCCGCGTGGCTTCTTGGACGTTGCCTTCCTGATAAGTGCCCGGCGGGGTACGGAAGGCTGAGCGTCGAATGCAGCGGGTAAAACATCTAGTCGGTGAGACGTCGTCATGCTGATGAAGCGATTAAACGTGGGGGCGGCCTCGTGTGTGGTGTTGATTGGGTCGGTGGTGCATGCGGCGAATGACACGGCCGCGCCGCTGACCACGTATAAGCAAAACGGCGGCTGGTGCTGGTTCCAAGACCCGCGGGTCATTTACACCAACGGGCAACTGGTCATCGGCTCGATCGCGGGCACGACCGCAGCCGGCTCGAACGGCGGCGACGCCAACGCCACCACATACACGCTCGCCGACGGGTCGTCGAGCACGTTCGTCCTGCATGCCGGGCTGAATCAGGACGATCATGCGGCGCCGGCGTTTTCGGTCTTGCCCGATGGGCGCGTGCTGGCGACCTACGAGAGCCACGGCGGAAGCAACTTCGTCTACTGGCGAACCACCACGTCCAGCGCCAGCGCCAATACGTGGTCGGCGGAGACGACCTCCACCGTCAACATCACCAACGACGGCAACGGCAATACGTACAACAATCCGTATTACCTCTCGGTGCCGAACAAGGTGTACGATTTTTCCCGGGCGATCGGGTACGACCCGAACTATTCGGTCTTCACCCCGTCGTCGACTGCCGGCGCAGCGCCGACGTTTTCGTACGGGGGGCACTTCCTGTATTGGAAGAATCCGAATTTGTCGGGGCAGGGCCCCAATGGCGGCAATGGCCGGCCGTATGTGCGGTACACCAGCAACGGCACGGACACGATCTGGTTCTGCACCACCGAAGACAGCCCCGACAACTATTGGAACAGCCTGTATTCCGGCTACATCAAGTTCAACGCCGCCGGGCAGGGGACGGTCTATACCTCCACCGGCACGGCCATGGGCGCGTTGTCGACCGGATCAGCGCCGACCACGGGAACGACGAACCAGGGCGCGGTCGCCAGCGGCACGGGATTCAGCTTCAATCCGACGCAATTCACCCCCGTGTTCAAGGCGGCCACCGACGGCTCGCTGACCGCCTCCTGGGCGAGCGACATGCGTCTGGATGCGCAGGGGAATCCGTACCTGGTCATGACCGCCCGGGCGAACAACCCTTCGGACAGCAGCACGCCGCTCAACACGATGCGCTACTACTACAGCCATTTCGACGGGACGACGTGGAAGACGTCGTTTCTGGCGTATGGCGGGGATCGACTTTACGCGGGGCAGAACAACTACGCCGGCCTGGCGGCGGCGGACCCGTCGAGCCCGAAC
>JBQCCH010000063.1:0-4642 GCA_051962375.1 Tepidisphaeraceae bacterium | reverse complement strand
ACCCAGTCCCGGTACGAAGTCAGCGCTGCATGCCAATCCCCATTATGCGACACCAGCGAGACGCGCGGCATTGCCCGCGTTTCCCCGGCATTGAGCGTGTTGTATGCCGCCGGAAATGCGACCCCCGCGCTCACGCCCGCCTTGTCTTTCCGCAGTGTAAAATCCGCCATGCGCTGCGAAGGGTTGTCCGTTCGCACCGACAGCCCGATGCCCCGCTCCCGGCTGTAGATCGCCATGAATTGGCTCGCGAATTCCGGGCCGTACGGCGCTCGCAAGGCGATGGCCCGCCCCGTGTCGACGGCACGATATTGCGGGAAAAACACGCGGGTTTCGCCCAGCGTACCAATGTTCATGTCCGACACGCTGGGCAGGCAAATTTCCGCCGCCAGCGGTGCCTTTCCGGTATTCGTCACGCGCGTGTCAAACGCCAGTGCCGGCGAATCGTCCGCCGTGATCGATAAGTCGATCTGCAACGGCAGTTCCGCATGGCGGCTCGTCAATCGCAGCTCGGCCGTGGTCTTGGATTGATGCACAATCGCGGCACTGAAGGATCGCCCGTTATAGACCCGCTCACCGACCCGTATTGACAGCCCGCTGTCCGTTCCCAGCGAAATCGGCGCCGCCTCATTCCAGCGATTCACGTACTTACTCAGGACGAACCCATCCCGCAGATCAAATGTGTACTCGGCCCAACGGTTTGCGATGGTCAGCCGCGTTCCCTCTTTGGATACACTCGCCGCGCGATCCGCAGGATCCGCATTCGAGTGGACGATCGGCGGCGCTTTAACGTCCGCGAGCTCAGGGACGATCGGCGTTTGGCCGGTGTTGAACGTCAGTCCCGCGAGTGCGAACCGAAGTCCAAACTGGCGTGTCCGCACCGTCACGCGCTTCAATTCCCGCCCCGGATCCACCGCCACGGCGTACGCTCCCCAGGTCCGGGCGGGCACGACGCAGGCTCTGTCAGCGATCGAATAAGGAAAAGCAATCTCCGTGTCGCCGGTGTCATAGGTCAGCTCCACCGCAATGCACTCGGCATCGGTCAACTGCAGCGGCATCGACGTGAGCCCGCCCCGCTTCTTCACGGGCGGCGCCGAGACGCCCAGCAGCAGAAAGGCCTCTCGCGCGTGCACGCCAACATCCACCGTGAGTGCATCATCGCGCGACTCCGGCTCAAGAAACTTCTTGGCCACTTGCTGACCCAGAAATTGCACCTGTGCTTCCGTGGGCTTTGAGTCCGGAAACAATGCGATGTTCTTTTCGCCCGACGCAATCGTGAAAGGGATGCCGCTCACAGAGAGATCGCCCGCTTTCAATTGCGTCGCTCCGTCAAGGGCCATTTTGTGGTCGTCTACGATCGCTTCAAACCACTCGGCCGCATTGCCGTTAACACATTTGCTCAAGTCGGCCGCCTGATAACCGGCCGACATCGCGCTATCGCTGATCTGCGTGTCGAACACAGCAGGCGGCGATGACATCAGTTGCAATCGATCGATCATCAGCGATGCAGCATCGCTTTCGGTCAGCACCGAAGCCTGCAATTGCTGCAACGTGAAGCCAACCGGCAGCTTGGTCACCAGCGTATGCGTGCGATCATCGTTCGGGACGAGATTCGTCTCCAAGAGGACGACGTTTCCTTCGCCCGATGCATCGCTATACCCCTTCAGCGTAAAGACGGGCTGCGTATCGTACGTGCGCCGAAAACCCACGCCGTGAAATTGCAGCACCGCCCAGTCGCATTTCGCCGTCGAGATGGGCTCAGGCAGGTCAGCCGCCCAAGTCATCCTCCGCGGTTTGCCGGCCTCCCCCGTAAGTGCGAATGTCAGGCCTCCCCGGCCGGCTGAAACACGTTGCAAGGGTGCGTCCGCCATGGCGCTACGGGTGGAGTCGACGTAATCGATCCGACCGGGCATTTCAGCAGCGGCAACGGGCTGCTCCCGCCACGAGAGCATCGACCAATCCGCCTGCCACTCGTCCGGCGCTTCGGACATTTTCAGCGGCTTAGCGAGCCATGCGTCGTCACCGCGATAGATTTCCACTTCGTCTGAAAAAACGTAAGTGCCGTTGCCTCGGGTGGTCGGCGTCACGATGAATTTCACGTACCGACCGTGCGTTTGCAGTTGATCCGTCACGAACCAACGCGCCGCATATCCGGCGCCAGGCGGTTTATCGTTCGATCGCACCAGATCGCCCGCCGGCGCATACTGCTTCGCATCAACGCTCACCTGCACGACAATCGCCGCCGGCCATTCCACGCCGGCCTGGCCGCCGGCGGTGTGCAAAGCGGCCCCGCGAATCGGCTGATCGCTGCCAAGGTCAACGGTGAACGACACCGGATCAATGCCTACCCATCCCACGGTACGCTTGTCTCCCCAAATCGGGCTCGTTTCCGCCAGTTCACCGTCCGTCAACTGCTTCGCGTCCTCCGAGTCAGACGTCTCAGGATAATTCGGCGGCGTAACCAGCGTCACCGTTTTCTTCGATGCAAGGTTCTCCAGATTCGGCCGCGGAGAATGTTGGCGGCCGGCAGACGTCGTCTTCAGCTGGGTTTTCAGGTACGTCTCGTCGCCGCGGTAGACCTGAACTTCATCACAGAAAAAAAAGCAGCCATGCCCGGTGTCGGCCGGCTTAATGCTGAAACGAATGTATCGCCCGTGGGTCTTGAGTGCAGCGGTCTCCAACCAAACGACCTCATATCCGCCCGCCGGCGCCGCTGAACAGGTCAACGATTCGGGCGTTGAAAATGTCTGGCCGTCGTCGCTGAATGCGACGTGAGCATCGTCCGCCCGAGCAACACCGGAAATACCCGCCGCCGTGCGAACGGCAACCCCCCGCACGGGCTCAACACTGCCCAGGTCGATCGTGAATTCTGCCGCTTTCGGCCCCACCCAACCGACGCACGCTCGGTCGTACCAGATCGGAGACTTCTCCACGAGCTTGCCGTCCGTTAACTGCGCGGCGTCGTCGGCATCCGTGGTATCCGGGTAATCGGGCTTCGCCGCAAAGACAACCGGCTTGCCCAGCGCCAGGTTCTTCCAACCGTCGTGCGGCGCTGCCGGCGCCGCGCCCAATGCCGGAACCGTGCTCGCACCAGCGACGAGGCACAACAAGGCAACGAAAAACCGACGGACATCAATTAATTTTTGCATCGTTGTGAGCCCGGAAATCCGACAGTCAACGCATGGAACCCGAAACGCATGGAACCCGAATCGAGCCGACCTCGATCCCATACCGCGAAGTCGCTCAGCGCTGGTGTCCCACCGCGTGTCCTACATTGCGCGACCGCTTGCCATAAGTGCCGCAAGATTCGCGAATCACCAGCCGCGCTTTAAGTCGGATGGTCATCGAAGGTCGGCTCGGGTCATGCATCTGGCCCACGAGCACCGTCGACACCAGTTTGGCGATGTCGTGCCGCGGAATTTCGATGGTCGTCAGCGGAACGTCGGCCAATTCGCCAATTTCCTCGTTCGCAAAGCCGACAACCTTCGCGTCCGAAGGGATCTGCAGCCCGGCTTCGCGCAGACAATCCATCGCATGCAGAGCCATCTCATCCCACCACACCACCACCCCCAGCGGTCGCGTCACGCCGCGCGCCTCGCCGAGAAGCGACATCAATTGCGATCGCAAATCAGCAGCCAAAGCCGCCCTGGACGGTCGATCGGCAAGCCGAATGACGTGCCGCGGGATCCCCGCCCCCAGGCCAGCACAGGCATCTTCAAACCCCTGCTCGCGCAAGGTGTGGCTTGTCCAATTGCGCTGCGAATTGATGAGTACCAATTCCCGGCAGTTCAGGCGAATCAGATGCTCTGTCGCGTCGCGTGCCGCCTGGCGATCATTAATCCCGACAAAGCTGCAGTTGGCATCGGGAAAGTCGTGATCGAATGCCACAATCTTCATCCCCGCCGCCTGCGCCGCACGAAGATGGGCATCGCTGGTCATCGGGTGAGCCGAAAACAACACCAGCCCCGGCACACGTTCGGCCGCCAGCCGGGTGACCAGTTCGGCTTCCTTTTCCATCGACCCGTCCGTCACATACAGCGCGATGCCGTACCCTTCGGACTGAAACGATTGCTGCAGCGCATCGAATTCCTCCGCCGTCGATGCGTCGCGAACGCGTCCCTGGAAAATAACCGCCACGGTCTTTTGCTTCGGAGCGGCCGCTGAAGCCCGCGCCTCGACGATCGTACCCCTTCCCTGCTCGCGTCGGATCAATCCCTCCGCCGCCAGTTGCGCCAGGCCGTCGCGAACCGCCCGCATGCTTAAGCCATACTCCGTCGCCAGGCGTCGCTCCGGCAACAGATACTGCCCCGCCGCCAGCGCCCCGCTTTCAATCCGCGCGCGAATGTCTTCCACCAGAGGATCGGCAGCCCTTCGTTTCTTGTTATTCCCCGAGCCGCCAACTGATGACATCAATTCTTTCATGGATGCACTATTACCAATCATTGCCGCGGAATACAACGAATTAATCCTGGCATTCAAATAAAGCAATTGATCACAAATGTATTGGGCAGCTTTAACGGCTTGCTGTCACTCCGTGGGCCTTCAAATTCAGTCCAGGGCCGCGTAACCGAGGCCGATCCCCCCGATGCTGTCGCTCGACACAGCCCCTTCGTGCACGCGGACGGCCGAAGGATACTTTTCCGCC
>JBQCCH010000062.1:0-3684 GCA_051962375.1 Tepidisphaeraceae bacterium | reverse complement strand
TGACGACTTCGATCAGCTCGCCGCGTGCCCCGTCCAAATCCAGATTCAGCAGCAGCGGCAGATGCGCGACGACGTCGATCTCATCCGCCCCCTGCTTGATGGTCGTGGTCGCTTCGATTCCTTTGACGACCGGCGTGTGCGTGCCGTTGGGGAAGCCGATCACCGTGCAGGTTTTCACGCCGCTTCCCTTGAGCCGCTTGGCGGTGTGAGCCACGAACGGCGGCGAAATGCAGATGCTGGCGAAGCGATGCGCGAGCCCTTCATCGATCACCCGATCAACGTCAGGCAGCAATGCCTCGGGCTTGAGGAGCGTGTGATCGATCTTCGATGTGAGTTCGGCCGGTGACATAAGGAATGACTTTTACAGCGCGTAGGCATGCCCTGTCGAACACGAAATCGCAAACAATCCTATTCGCTGGCGGCCGCCGCGTTGTGCTGGCGTGCAGCGGCGGGATCACAGGTCGTTCATGAATGCATAAACGTGGTCCGTGAAGCCGGGCAGGTTTTCGTGTCCGAAATCGGGGTAAATTTCCAATCGCTTGGTGGAACGAATTTTGTTGTACGCGGCAAACTGGGTGCTGGGCGGACAGATCGTGTCCATCAATCCCACGCCCATCAACACGTCGGCCTTAATGCGCGGCGCCAGGTGCTGGATGTCGATATAGCCGAGTTTGGTGAAAACCTCGGCCTCACGCTTGTGCTGCGGATCGAAGTGCCGGAAGTAGGTTTGCAGTTCCTTGTAAGCGTCTTTGGCCTGATCCATTTCCCAGACGCGTTGATAATCGCAGAGAAACGGGAAGGTGGCGGCCGCGCGTTTGACGCGGGGCTCGAGGGCCGCACACGCGAGCGTAAGCGCTCCGCCCTGGCTGCCCCCCTGCACGCCGACGCGGTTGTTCTTGACCTCCGGCATGGTCATCAGGATCCCGGCCAATTGGGCGCAATCCAGGAAGATGTCGCGGAACAGGAGCTTGTCAGCATCGTCATCAAGCCCGCGGATGATGTGCCCGTGGTGGGTGTTGCCGCGTTGTCCGCCGGCGTCTTGGGAAAGACCGCCCTGCCCGCGGCAATCCATGGCGACGACGCTCATGCCGCGTGCCGTGTGCTTCAGCAGGTTGTTCCATTCGCCGCTGTTGCCGGTGTAGCCATGAAACTCACACAGGCCGGCACCCGATGGATTCTTCGGGCGGATGTACTTCGCGTGAATCCGCGCGCCGCGCACGCCGGTGAAAAAGAGGTTGTAGCACTCGGCAAAATCGACCTGAAAGCTCGCCGGCCGAAGTTCGATGTTCGGCTCTACGTCGTGCATCGCATCCAACGCGGTCGTCCAATAGTCGTCAAAATCGGCGGGACGGGGGTTGCGGCCGGCGTAGGTGTGCAGCTTTTCCAGCGGCATGTCGATCAAAGGCATCTTGGTTCTCCTTGGCTGGGTTCAAGCTTAACGCGACATCGATTGAAGGGAAGCGGTGGAATGAGATCGCCAAATTGTGAGCGCATCGGTTGCTCCCGTATGATGACGGAAAGATGACATTGAGGTTTTGGAGATCCTCCCCCCGCCGGCAAAGGCCGATGGTCCGCCCCTGGGCGATGGCGGGGCCGATTCTGGTGCTGCTGATCGCCGCACCGCTGATTCGGCCGTTGTTCGCGCCGGGGATGATGTCGGATCGGGAGCGCGTCGCACTGGATTCGGTCTGGTCCATCCTGCGGCACGGAACGCTGGCGCTGAACGCCAAAGCCTACGCGAACAACGAAGCCGTCATCCACGTCGGCGACCGCGTCTTCTCCGCCGACCCGCCCGCCTACGCGATCACCTTGTCGGGTGTCGCCTGGTGCATCGAGCGGACCGGCATTCGCTTTGAAACGAATCCGAACCTCCTGAATTACCTGCTGATTTTCTTCGCCATCACCCTGCCGACCGCGGTGGCGTGCGGATTGATTTACCGCATGACGCGGGTGTTTGAATTGAAACGTCCGTGGCGCGTCGGGCTGGCGTTGGCGTGTGTGGTGGCGACCGGGTGGATCAGCTACGCGGTCGCCCTGCTGCCGCACGCGCTGGTGGCGGCATTGGTGATCGTGGCGATGACCAGCATTGTCTACGTCGCGCAGGCGAAACGTCCGGGCCGGGTGATCGGGCTCTTGTTTGTCGGCGGATTTGCCGGGGCGCTGGCGACGGTGATCGAACCGATGGCCGCCTGGACCCTGCCGATGCTGTTGGGGGCGGTGTTTCTGATCGCCCTTCCCTGGCGATGGCGTGTGCCGGCGGTGCTGTTGATCGTCGCTGGGGCGGCCGGGCCGATCGCGCTGCATGTTTCGGTGAATCGCCAAATCACCGGCGACCTGCTGCCCCCCCGGTGGCACGCCCAAACGCTGCCGGCCGTCGCCACGCCGATGGTCGCGCCCAGCCTGGGAGATGAGGCGGATGGTTTGGATACATCGGTCTGGCTCACGCTCGGCCGGGGGTTGAATCGGTTCCTGATTTTCACGATCGGCACGCACGGCGTTTTCAGCCATTTCCCGATCTTGCTGATCGGCGTCGCGGGCGCGGGCATGATCCTGCGGCGACATTGGCCGCGCGGGTTAAAGTGGATGGTGGCGGCCAGCGTGGGCGGGCTGTTCGTGCTGCTGATTTATAAATCGGTTGTCCGGATTGACGAAGCCGACCAGGATTTCGCCGCACCGCGTCTCATTCTGATGCTGCCGCCGCTGCTGCTGTGGGGCGGCGCGTGGTTGCGTCGCGAACACAGCGGCTGGGTTTGGACCGTCGCGGGCATCGGGCTGGCGGTGAGCGTGGGGGCATCCTTGATCGGGGCGACCTCCCCCGCGCCGCCCGGCGGGTATCAGCATTTCACCGTCGCCGAAGCGGCAAGCCGGCTTTTCACCTCGCCGGATCACGTGGCGAAGTCGCGCTAGCCGCGGCGTGCCGGTTGCACCCTCGCTTGTCTTAACCTATTGCACATGGGTAAACTGGATTTGTAGTTTTACCCTGCCGGACGACAGCGGATCTCCGGTGCGGTTTTGAGGTTCGATCGGATCAACAGTTCCGCAGCCGGGCGTGCCCGCTGCGGGGGTTTAAAATGAGCGAGATCGCCTTCCCTAACCTCTTGTCTTTTTTGGAACAAGCATCAATCGCCCTGGGCATTTTGGTGCTGTTTTTCGCGTGGGTGCGTCGTCAATCGGCGGCACGGGCGCGGCGGGCGTTTGTCCCGATCGAAGACCGGACGGGAAGGCCCTTGCTCCCAGAGGATTTGCGGCGTCCGGCGTCGGCCGGGTATGCCACGGATATCCACTCCCGCGGTCCCCCGGGCCGCCCCCACGACGTGCCGAGAATCCTCGGCCGGCGGAACAACTGATTTCCTCGTCTCCTGAGGAAATGCTGATCCGGTTGCCCTCCCTGATTTCGGTCCGCTGATCGAACCAGGCCGACCCGTCCACGCAGGATGCGTGCGTCGCCGGCCTGTTAAACGGAGGTTGCACCATGGATTACGTCATCGGAATCCTCATCGGACTGCTCATCGGGGGCGGTGCCGTCTTCACCTTTTTCTTTTACTCCGGCAAAAGCATCCTGGCCCAAGCGCGAACGAACGCGGAAGAATTCAAGAAGAACGCCCTGCTCGAAGCCGAGACCCGCGCCAAGGAAGTCGAACTGGTTGCCCAGCAGAAGCAATTGAAGCTCAAAGAGCAGTTCGA
>JBQCCH010000061.1:0-2751 GCA_051962375.1 Tepidisphaeraceae bacterium | reverse complement strand
TTTTGACTGGTTTTATCAGGATGCGATCGCGCGAGGCTACCGCATCGGCGTCAGCGCCGCCGGCGACGAACACCGCGGCCGGCCGGGCGGGGGCGCGCCGGGGGTGGATGTCTTCGGCACGCGCGGCGGACTGACGGGAATCCTCGCGGATGACCTGACCGAGCCCGCCATCGCCGCCGCCCTGCGCTCGCGCCATACGTGGGCCACCACCGGTGACCGTTCGGTCGCGCTCCTGAGCGCCGGCAGCGCTCGACAGGGGGACGTGGTGAGGGCGTCGGGCGCGGTGGAATTATCGTATCGCCTGCTCGGAAACGCCGGCTGGGAGCGCGTGGCGGCCTACACCAATCGGGGGCTGCTTTGGGAACGGGACCTGCACCGCGAAGCCGGCTACGCGCCAACCCGCGTTCGCGTGAGGTGGGGCGGCGCCCGCGTGAAAGATCGGTACCGCTGGGCGCGGTGGTCCGGCACGATCCGCTGCGCCGGCGCGCAGCTCCGCGAAACGATCGGCTTTGAGCATCTTGAAGAATGGGCGCGTTCCGAAACGCCCGGAACCCTCGAAGTCAAAAGCGAAACTTACGGCGATGCGGACGGCGTCGTGCTCGATGTGCCGAATCTTTCGGCGGCGACTTTCGAGCTGGATCTGACGATCCAAAGCTACGCCAAGACCGGCAGCCCGCTGGCGCGGTCCCCCTTCGCGGCGTGCCCGGCGGTGCGGTGGGCGGTGAGCGGCGCTGAAGTGCTTCAGGCGGGCGTTGTGCGCCGGGCGTTGCCGGGCGTGGAGATGTTCGTCGCCATCGAGCGCGTGACCGAATCGCCGCTGCCGCGCGAACTCACCGGCCGGTTCACGATCGATCCGGCCGGCGACGGGATCAGCGCCCTGTATGTCACCGCCCGCGAAGTGAACGACGAAAAAGTCTGGACCAGCCCGCTATTCTTCGAGTAATCGCGGCCTCAGCGGGGGAGGGGGCGATGCCAGCAAATTCTATTTGCAACTTAATTGCATTTGTGTATTGTATGCATCCATGACGTCCCGCCGCGTTGGGTGGTGTGGGCGTGAGGTGCAATCTCATGAAGCAAATCCACCGGCCCGCGGCGCGTCGCGGCTTCACGCTCGTCGAATTACTGGTTGTTATCGGTATTATCGCGGTACTCATCGGAATCCTGGTGCCCGTCGTGACGGCGGCGCGACGCGAAGGGATGCGGGCCAAGTGCCTGAGCAACATGCGAAACATGGAGCTGGCGCAGTGGATGTACGTCAATGAGAACCGCGGCTATCTCATCCAGGGGGGCATGGCCCACGGCGGTGTGCACGCGAATGAGCTCACAACGTGGTTCAACACCCTCAATCGCTATTACCAGAACAAGCTCCTGCCGCGCTGCCCGGCTGACACCAGTGCTTACTGGGATGTGCCCGTGCCGGCCAGCGGCGGGACGCAAAATCGGCGAACCAGCTACGGCATCAACACGTTCCTGGATCGCGATCTTTGCCCGTGGGGTCCCGGCTTTTTGCCGCCGGCGCCCAATGGGCAGTACGTGAAGATCGAGCAGATTCGCCACGCGTCGGACGTGATTCAGTTCCTGGAGATGGCGTACGCGGGCGAATACGCGGGGGCCGACCACATCCATCCGGATTTGTTCGCGACGGCGACCACGCCCGCCGCCGCTATACCGGCGAATATCGCCAAGCAAATCCAGACCAACAGCCACAGCCGCCGGTCCGGCTGGGAAGCGCGGGCGAATTACGCCTTCGTGGATGGGCATGTCGAAACGCTCGCTGTTCGCGACGTGTACCAGAGCATTTACGAGAACCATTTCGATCCCGCATCGCCGCAGCCGAAGCCGTGAGCTGCGGATCGAAGCAGCCTTCCTGGAATTGCCCGCCAACGGGCGAAAGGACTTTTGCATGTGTTACCGAAGAATCGCCCTGGCGGCGGTCGTGATGAGCGCGGCCGGGGCAAGCATGAGCCGCGCCGACTTTGATTTCAGGCCCTATGTCGCCGGCGGACAGATCGTCACCGGCGGGCACGATGATGAGACGGGGCAAGACGTCAGCGAATTGAGCGTCGGCAACAACGCGTTCGACCTGACATCGGCCGACCCGTACAACACCGGCGATCCGGGCTTCAACACCCAGGGCGCATCCACCTTCCGCCCGGGCAGTGCGCTGTACCTGAGCGGGCAGGCGATCGACGGCGCGTATCTGCGCTATTGGGACGGCAACGGCGCGGCCACGTTCGGCGCAGCGCCGGCGGGGGTGTCGATCGAATTGTCTCGATCGCCGGCCCTGTATGCGGTCTTCGGCAGTTCGGGCGTCACCTACACGCCGAGCAGCACCAGCAGTCTGCTGATCGACAATTTTTCAAACGACACCGCCTCCATGCATCGGCATCTGAACAGTTCGATCTTTGAGAACGGCGTTCAGGATGCGTCCATCGCGGATGGGGCGTATCTGCTGTCGTTCACGCTCAGCAACCCCAACGGCGACGGCATCGCGGATTCCAAGCCGCTGTTCATCGTTTACAACGTCGGGCTGTCGGATGAGCAGAATGCCGAAGCGGTGTCGGCGGTGACGGCGCGATACGTGCCCGAGCCGGCGACGGCGAGCCTCGCCGGCATCGGCGGGATGCTCCTGCTGCGACGTCGGCGGCGATGAAAACGACCGCGGGCCGGATCGCTGTCGATACAGCCCGCGGGGGGTGTATTGGGGGTCGTGGTGGTGTGGTAGTCGGACGTCGCTCGATCAGGTGGTGG
>JBQCCH010000060.1:0-3037 GCA_051962375.1 Tepidisphaeraceae bacterium | reverse complement strand
GGCGGTGGCGCGCGCGGTTTTGGGGTTGGGGAGGAGTGAAACGTGAAGACGTGCAGCGGGGGGGTCCTACTCCGTATGGCGTACTGCGTCCGGGGGGAACTCGGGGGAGTTTGGGGTTGGTCTTTGGGTTTGCGCTGGCGATAAGTGGTGTGGCGGGCTGGGCAAGGGCCGTTGCACTGGCGCGCGGGTGGAAATGGGGATGGGGCTTGGCCGGGCCGGGGGTTACGCGAAAAAGCGAAAAAGAAAATGGCAGGAACGGCCGGGGGGTGAATTTTGGGACTTAGGCCAATCGGTTCTTTTGGGGCGGCTTGGGGGTTAGGGCATGGGGAGATCGGCTTGGAGGAGGCGGCGGCCGGCGTGCTCGAGGATGCGGCTTTTGAAGACCGTCAGGCCGGGCGCTCCGGTGCCCTGGATGGTGCCGTCCTTCAGATCGAAGGCCCAGCAATGACGCGGGCAAATCGCACACCCGTTCTGAACCCAGCCTTCGCTCATGGGGGCGCCCGCGTGAGGGCAGGTGTTGGTGAGGACGGCGGGCTCGCCCTGGTCGACGAAGACCGCGAGGCGGTAGCCATCCACATCGACGGAGGCGCCTTCCCCTTCTTTCAGGTCCGCAAGATCGCAGAGCGTGGTCCAGGCCATGGGGAATGATTAGACCGCAAAGTGGGATGCGAATCGACTGCGGATCCGGCATGGGGAGCTTGAAGGTGGGGAGAGGCTGGAGCAATCAAAGTGCAACCAAAGAGAGGAAAAAGCGGGGGGAAATCAGGATCGGCGTGTTGATTTTCCAAAAAACATGCCGACACTTTCGGGCATGGAGGACCGCCCCCTTTTTCAGGCGGTTTTTAATTTTCTCATGGCAGACAAAAGCGTATCGACCGACTCACTGGCAATGGACGACGGCAAGCCGGCGTTCAAAGGGAAGAAGTTTCGCGTGGCATTCATCGGTTGCGGCGGCATCGCGCAGACGCACCTGAACGCCCTGAAAGAGTTCCCGGATGTGGAAGTGGTGGCGGGCGTCGACATCAATCCCGCTCGGCTGAAAGTGATGGAAGAAAAATGGGGCGTCACCCAGTTGTACAAAGACTGGAAGACGATGCTGAAGGAAGTGAAGCCTGACGCGGTCGACATCTGCACGCCCAACGGGGTGCACGCCCAGCCGGCGATCGACGCCGCCAACGCCGGGTGCCATGTCATCGTTGAAAAACCGATGGCGATGACCCCCGCCGAGTGTCAGAAGATGATCGACACGGCGAAGAAGAACAAAGTGAAGCTTTCGGTGGGCTTCCAGTACCGGTATCACCCGAACACGCAGTTCATCAAGCGTGCGGCTGACGCGGGACAGTTCGGCGACATCATGTTCATGCGTTGCCAGGCGCTGCGTCGTCGGGGCATTCCGAACTGGGGCGTGTTCGGCCAGAAAAAATTGCAGGGCGGCGGTCCGATGATCGACATCGGCGTGCACGTGATCGAAATGGCGCACTACGTGATGGGCAGCCCCCGGCCGGTCGCGGCGACGGGCAACACCTGGACGCACATCGGCAATCGCCCGAGCACCACGGTCAGCCAATGGCCGAACTGGGATTACAAGACCTACACGGTGGAAGACCTGGCGGTCGGGCACATCCGGTTCGAAAACGGCGCGGTCCTGCACATCGAAGCGATGTTCGCGGGCCACATCGAAAAAGATGTGTGGAACTTCAACTTCACCGGCACTAAGGGCGGCGCCAACTGGGATCCGGCACTGATCTCGCGGGACGATGCGGGGACGATGGTCAACACGTCGCCGGCGTTCGTGGGCACGGGCGGGGACTTCCCGTCGATGTTCAAGGTGAAGCTCCGCAACTTCATCGACGGCTGCACGAAAAACACCGCGCTGACCGCCCCGGGCGAAGCCGGCCTGGCGGTGCAGAAGATCCTCGACGGCGTCTACCGCTCGGCCGAAGCCGGCGGCAAAGAAGTCATCATCAAGTAGTCCGTATTGCGTAATGAAGTACTGCGTAAGAAAATCGGCGGTTTGCTGGTCTTTCTTACGCAGTACTCGTTACGCGGCAGTTTTCACATCACCAACGCTTCACACCGCAGCCCCAGGTCGGCGATCTGACGCTTGATTTCTTCCGCATAGCCGCTGTTGGTGATCAGAATCACGTCGGGCTTGTCGATCTGCAGGTGCTTGGGGGAAACGACCTGCTGCATCGTCTTGGGCATGAATTTCCCCTGTCGGGCGGGGTTGATGTCGACGATGAAGGGGAGCGTGCTGTCGGTCAGGTCGAAGATATTGCAGAAGCTCTGCGCCCGAGCCCCCGCCCCCCACATCGCCACCCGTTTGCCCTGCATGTTCAGCCGATCGAGCGTGTTCTGCCAATAGTTCACTCGCATGCGGTGCTCGCTGACGAAGCGATCGATGACCTTGCTGAATCGCTCGACGTCGGCGGCGTCAAACACGACCTGCCGATCCGTCGGCACAAGCCCGGCATCGAGCCGCAGCCGCTGGTCTTCCGCCCAGCAGGGAGCGCAGTCGTAGACGGGGTAGCCGCTGTCACTGAACAATCTCACGAGCGATTGGCGACTGAAAAAGCACCCCTGCTCGTAAACGATGTTCCAGATGCACAGTCGCTCAAACACGTGGGCGCTGTTGGCCACCTCGGCGTAGATCGCGCCTGTGGGCTCGGCAAGCGTCGGGCGGATGCTTTGGAGAAATTCCCGAGGCGTCGTCGTGTACTGCAGCACGGAACGGATCGCCACCAGATCAGCCCGCGGCCCGGCGTAATCACCGGTGAAGCGCTGGGGAAAAACTTGAATGAGTCGGCGATCCGACTCGCTCAGGCCATCGGGTGTGAACGTGGGATCGAAGCCGATGCCGCGGTTGCCGAATTCCAGGCAGATGGCTTTTAAAAAATCGGCCTTGCCGCAGCCGATTTCGAGGATGGTTTTGGAGCGCAACCCGTATTGCTCCACCAGCCGCTCGACGCACGCGGCAACGAATTGCTGATAGGAAGGGGAATGATGTTGCGAAACGTCATAGCTGCCATCAAGGATG
>JBQCCH010000059.1:0-2330 GCA_051962375.1 Tepidisphaeraceae bacterium | reverse complement strand
CATCCCGCCCGCAACCCTCCCCAGTATCAAAACGAACTTTAACACTACGTCTGACCCAGTATATCCTATTTCACCCGAGGTATCCCATGAAGATCGAGCGTGAACTCATGCGCGGCGCCGGGCCCGTGGCCGTCCTGCGGCTGCTCGAAACCGGCGAAAAGTACGGCTACGAACTCGTCCAGCTCCTCGAAAAACAGTCCGACGGCGTCCTCGCCATGGGCCAAAGCACCCTCTACCCCTTGCTCTACAACCTCGAAGCCAAGGGCCTGGTCACCGCCCGCACCGAACTCACCCCCGACAACCGCCCCCGCAAGTACTACCGCCTCACCGACCGCGGCAAAAAACAGCTCGCCAAGGACAGGCAGCAGTGGGAAAGCCTCACCCTGGCGATGGGCAAGCTCGGCATCGTGGGGGCGTAGTTCGCGCGGGCGGCAGGGGGCTTCAGCACCCGCGTGGTCCGGATTTCCACCAAGCATCCCACGGAGTCACCGATGGCCGATGACATGCTCTCCAACGCCGCCCTCAACCCGCCCGGCCCTGGCGCGAGCGCCTCGCCGCCGCCGCGCTGCCGGAGGATGCCAAGTCCCTCATCGCCCGCGTCGTGCAATGCACCCGCCTGTGGAAGCGCGAGAAAGCGGACGTCGCCGCCGAGCTCATCGGGCATTTCACGGATGCCCTCGCCGCCGGCTCGACGTCGCAGGACGTTATCGACGCCTTCGGCGACCCACGCACCGCCGCCAAGCTGATCCGCCGGGCCACGATCCGCAAGCGTCCCCTCCTCTGGCACGCCTGGCGGTGGGGCGGGCGCATCGTGGAAGGGGTGCTGTTGGCGTATCTGCTGCTTTTCGTCCGCTTTTACATGAGTTCGCCCCGCATCACGACCGACTACCAGGCCTTGCGTGAATCGTCGCTCCCGACCGCGGCCCCGCAGGACTGCGGCTTCACTTACTACGAGCGCGGGTTGGCTGATCTTGGGAAAACCGATGGGTTGAATCTGGACGCCAAGCCGCTCGATCCACAATGGCCAACACTCGCGGACTGGCTCAGACGCCATGCCCGCGGAATCGACCTGATCCGCCAAGGCGCGGCAAAGCCGGTGTTCGGTTTTTCCCACGACAAACACGCTGATTCGACGACAACCGATTCCGATCGTTCAGCCCGGCCCGATGACCGGGGCGACACGATGTTTCCCGTCATTGAACCTGCGTCTCTGGACTGTGTGTTTCAGCTCGACGCCGTTCTCATCGCGGACATTCGCCTGCACGCACTGCGGTTGGAGGCCGACACGGTCGAGAACGATCTGATCGCAATTCAACAGATTTCAAATCAGGTGCGGCCGCTCGCCATCGACGCTGCCGGGTCTGTGCCTCTGCGCAGCGAACTCGCGCTGGTTCTTGTCCTGGAAGAAACGCTCGCGAGCCATCCGGCGCTCTTCAGCGATCAACAACTCCAGCGCATCGCGCACCGCCTTTCTCGGGTTGCCCCCGCGCCGCTCCCGATCGACTGGGCATGGAATCGCATGAAATTGCAGGACTTTCTTCAGCGCAATTTCACGCCGGGCGACGCCGGCCGAATCACGTGGAAGGGCTTCCAACGATCGGCCTGGATGTACGGAACACCGCTCGTCTCGCCGTCCGCGTTCGTCGCGGTGAATTCGGGCATCTACGGCGCGACCCGCGCAGAGATTCTGGCTCAGTACGATCAGATCATCGCCGAGCAACAGGCCGAACTGCAGAAGCCGCACCGTGAACGGTCGCAAGCGATATTGGACGGCCAATGGGTTCGGATGACGTCTGATCCGAAACAGCTCGTGCGCTATTTTCCCCTGAGCGCTGCGATCCCACGAATCGGTGCCATTGCCAATTTGGCGGAGCAAGTGCGTGGGCAGCGCGACGGCGCGCTGGTGGGGATCGCGTTGGAAATCTACCACCGCCGGCACGGGCGATATCCCGAACAACTCAGCGACCTGACGCCCGACCTTTTGCCCGCCGTTCCGATCGATCGAATGAATGGCCGGCCTGTGCTCTACCGATTGAAAGGCCAGCATCCCGCCGGTGATCCCACCGCTTGTCCCTCCGGTTGTCCCATCGTCTACAGCGTCGGCGCTGACCGTGACGATGACGGCGGCCGTGTCCCGGTCGATATCCACGGCGTGGCGATACCCGCCGCCGCTATTCAATGGAATGCCCTAACCCCCGCGGACGGCGATTGGATTCTCTACCCCTGGCCGACCGAGTGATTGCCGAACGGACGCGAATCGCGACACTGCATCGCCAACAGGAGACACCATGGCGAAAGTGACTGTGATCGCACGAGCGCTGGCCTTGCCC
>JBQCCH010000058.1:0-17205 GCA_051962375.1 Tepidisphaeraceae bacterium | reverse complement strand
GGTGAGGGTGAATCGATCGGCACCTTAACCCGGCTGGAGACGCCCGTCCGGAGGATGGGCATCGCAAGTGAACGAACGACGGCGTGACGGGCTTCGGCTGGGTCACGCCGTCGTTGCGTTGGGAGCGGGGGCTATTCATTGGGGGGCGGTTGGAGTACAACGTCGCGCCTATGCCGACGCTTAAAGTGTTGTCGAAGTCGCCCGCGGAGTTGGGGTACACGTTTCCGGCGGAGTGGGAGAAGCACGCGGGGACGTGGTTCAGTTGGCCGCGGCCGGAGGGGATTTCGTTTCCGGGCAAGCACCACACCGTGCCGGCGGTGATGGCGGCGATCTTCCGGGAGATCGCGCCGCGTGAGACGGTGCACGTGAATGTGCCGAACGAAAATGTCGAGCGGATCGTGCGGCAGCAGTTGAAGGAGTGCGGGTTCACGTCGAAGAACGTGCGATATCACCACATCCGGACGAACGAAAACTGGTGCCGCGACCATGGGCCGGCGTTTGTGGTCAACCGCGCGAAAAAGAAGCTGGCGATCGTGGATTGGGGCTTCAACGCTTGGGGCGGGAAGTATCCGCCGTACAATGACGATGACGCGGTGCCGACGCACATCGCGAAGGAATTCGGGCTGCCGATTTTTTACCCGAAGACGCCGACGGGCATCGTCACCACCGCCGGCAGCGGGCCCGACCGGGTGGTGATGGAAGGCGGCGCGATCGAAGTGAACGGCGCCGGCACGCTCATCACCACGACCGATTGCCTGCTCCACAAGAACCGCAACCCGGGCCTGAGCAAAGCGCAGATCGAAGACTACCTGAAGGCGTATTACGGGCAGACGAACATCCTCTGGCTCACCGGCGGGATCGAGGGAGACGACACCGACGGCCACGTGGACGACCTGGCCCGGTTCATCAGCCCGACGAAGCTGGTGATGGCGATCGAGCCGGACCCGAAGGACGTGAACTACAAGACGCTGAAATCCGCCCGGAAGCAGGCGGAGAAGCTGCGCGACCAGGACGGGCGATCGCTGGAGATCATCGAGCTGCCGATGCCCCGGCCCGTGACGCACGACGGCGAGCGATTGCCGGCGACGTATGTGAATTTCTCGTTCGTCAACGGCGCGCTGCTCGTGCCGACGTATCGGGACAAGGTGAATGACAAGAAAGCGCTGCAGATCCTGCAGAGCCATCTGCCGAAGCACAAGGTGATCGGCATCGATTGCCACGAGCTGATCTGGGGCCTGGGGGCGATCCACTGCCTGAGCCAGCAGATGCCGGCCGTGTGAGGGGGGTGAGAATTTTTGCGGAATCGCAACAGTTTTCTTTGACTTCTGCGGCGACACGATACGATTACGCATTCGCAAAAATGGTTTTGCGGTTCAGGCTTCTTTGCACAGGTGAAACAGACGATGACGACGGCCTCCGCGCTCCATTCCGCCGACGCCCCGACGCAGGAAAAGCCCCGCAACGGCTCGGCCCCCCGCCCCGCCGCCAATCAGCACACCTTCACCGCCAGCGAATGGTCGGTTGAGGAATCGGCCAAGCTCTACAACATCAAGGGGTGGGGCCAGGATTACTTTTCGATCAACCCGGAAGGAAATGTCGCCGTCCACCCGACGGGCGACCCGGGCAAGGCTATCGACTTAAAGAAGCTGGTCGACGACCTGCGCTCGCGCGACATCGCGGCGCCGGTGCTGATTCGGTTCACCGACATCCTGAAGCACCGCGTCGACCGCATCCATGACGCGTTCGACAAAGCGATCAAGGACCACGACTTCCACGGGCATTACCGCTGCGTGTACCCGATCAAGGTGAACCAGCAGCGGCACGTGGTGGAAGAGATCCACTACTTCGGCAAGGCCCACAATTTCGGCCTGGAAGCCGGCAGCAAGCCGGAACTGCTCGCCGTGATGGCGATCGTCGATGACGACACCACGCCGATCGTCTGCAACGGCTTCAAGGACGACGAATTCATCGAAGCCGTGATTCTGGCGACCAAGATCGGTCGCACGGTGATCCCGGTCGTGGAGAAATTCAGCGAGCTGGAAGCGATCGTGAAGTTCGCCAAGATCCACAACGTGCGCCCGCGGATCGGCGTGCGGGTGAAGCTCAGCGCCAAGGGTGCCGGCCGCTGGCAGGAATCGGGGGGCGAGCGGTCGAAGTTCGGATTGTTCGTCTCCGAGGTGATCGATGCGGTCGACTACCTCAAAAAAGAAGGCATGGCCGACTGCCTGAACCTGCTGCACTTTCACCTGGGCAGCCAGATCAACAACATCCGCAACATCAAGGCCGCCATCATGGAGCTGGCGCGGGTGTACACGGAGCTGTGCCGGCTCGGCGCGGGGATGAAATACATCGACGTGGGCGGCGGGCTGGGCGTGGATTACGACGGCTCAAAGACCAACTTCGAATCCAGCATCAATTACGGCCTGCAGGAATACGCCAACGACATCGTCTTCCACATCAAGGAAGTCTGCGATGCCGCCAAGGTGCCCCACCCGACGATCCTGTCGGAATCGGGCCGGGCGATGGTGGCGTATCACAGCGTGCTGGTGTTCAACGTGATCGGCTGGAGCGGGTTCGGCCGGTTTGATGTCGCGGAGCTCTCCCCCGAAGCCCGCGCCGCCCTGCCGCTGCCGGTGCAGAACCTGTACGACACGTACAGCGGCGTGAACGACAGCAACTTCACCGAATACTTCCACGACGCCCAGGTCGCCAAAGACGCGGTGCTGAACCTCTTCTCGCTCGGCTACTGCACGATCGGCGATCGCGCGCTGGCGGAAAAACTCTACTTCGGCACCTGCTTCAAGATCCTGAACATCGTCCGCAAGATGGAGTACGTGCCGGAAGAGTTCGAAGGGCTGGAATCGATGCTTTCGGACACGTTCTTCTGCAACATGAGCATCTTCCAATCGATGCCCGACAGCTGGGCGATCGATCATCTGTTCCCGATCATGCCGATCCACCGGCTGAACGAGATCCCCAATTGCCGCGGCATCCTGGCGGACATCACCTGCGACTCCGACGGCAAGGTCGATCGCTTCATCGATCGCCGCGACGTCAAGAGCGTGCTGGAACTGCACCCCTACCGCGGCGAAGATTATTACATCGGCGCGTTCCTCGTGGGGGCGTACCAGGAAATCCTGGGCGACCTGCACAATCTGCTGGGCGACACGCATGCGGTGCACATCACCATCGATGAGCAAGGCGCTTACAGCGTCGATGAAGTCATCAAGGGCGACACCGTCCGCGAAGTGCTCAATTACGTGCAATACTCCGGCGACGAACTGCTCCGGGCGATGCGCAAGACGGTGGAAAAAGGCGTCAAAGAGCAAAAGCTCAGCATCGAAGAAGCTCGGTTGCTGCTGCGGTTCTACGAAGACGGGCTGGATGGGTACACGTACCTGGAGTAGGCCTTGAGTTCCGACCGTTGGGGGGCCTGGCGGCCGCGACATGCCTCTTTGATCTGGTGGGCGCTGGGCCTGTTGCTGGTCGTGATCCCGCCGTTCTGGGCGGGCGATGCTTCATTCACCAGCGATGATCCGCTGCTGATCCGAAAAGCCCTGGATGCGAATGCCGCTCATCAATGGGCGGTCGCGGGGCAGATGGGTACGGTCGGCTGGCAATACGGGCCGCTGCCGATCTGGATTTACCAGGTTGGGCTTCACGCGACGTCTGATCCGGTGCAACTGGCACAGCTTCGCTGCGTGCTGGTGTCGCTCGTGACGCTCAGCGCCCTGGCGTGGATCGCGGCCCTGATCGGCGCGGGCGGCGGGTGGCTCATTCTGGTGGGGGTATCGCCATACTTGCTGCTCTATGCGCGGCAACTGTGGGACAACACGTTCAATATCCCGCTGGCCGCGTTGGCGGCGGCCGCGGCGCTGCAGGTCGTCGTGCGCCGCTCGCTTTGGCCGCTGCCGCTTCTGATCGGCATTCTGGGGTGCATGCTGTTGATTCATCCGATGGCCCTGGCGATGGCGGGCGGCATTGCGGTGCTGCTGGCGGGCTGGGGCTGGCCAGCAGTCAAGGGACGCTCGACCCGGGCCCGCCTGCTTCTGGCGGCGAGCGTGCTGCTCGTACTGGCGGCGGGATGGGGCGTGACGGGCCCGTATCGGAGCGTGCTGGCGAGCGGCAGCGTGCCCCCGCCGGCGGTTTCCACGCATCCGAACGCGTGGTGGTTCGCGCTGCTTTCGCCGCGCATTCTGTCGAGCGCGTGGATCGACTATTTCTTTCCCCACTATTACCTGCACCACATCCCGGCGGCGCCGCTGTTTGGCGCGGCTCAACTGTTCAGTTCACTGGCGGTGTTCGGGCTGGCTTGGGCGGGGATCGCGTTGACGATCCTTCGCTGGCGCACCGGCAAGCGCGACCCGATGACATTGGCCGGCGGGTTGGCGGTGTTCATCCTTGTGGCGCAGACGGCCCTGAATGTGGCGACGCATACCTATGGTCATCCGCACTACTACAACGCGACGTGGATCGCGCCGGCGTTGCTGATCGCCGTCTCGCTGGATTCGGCGAGGGCCATGGGCCGGTATGTGCCCACGGCAATCACCGTGCTGACGACGGCCGGCGTGGCGATCTGCACGGTGCTGATTCATCTGGAAATTCATCGCACGGGTGGGACGCGGTTCGAATTCCAGGGCCGACCCGTCGGCTACGGACCGACGCTCGCCAATGAAGCCGCCGTCGTGCAGGCCGCCCGGCAGTTCCCGCCGGAGTCGCCCCTTTACATCATGGTCATGGTGTTTCGGGATTCGATCGTCACGCTGCAGCAGTGGGAAAGCCTCGCCCCCACGCCCGAGCCGAAGCTCACGCCGACGCGGCTGGAAATTCGGTATGACGATCCGGCCAACCTTTCGGACGGACATATCCACCTCTCAGCCCTTCCGACGACGGCGGTGCCGTAAGCGGGAAGCGGATCTGGAGGTCGCCCCTCGCGAACCGCGGGGCCTTTCCATCTTCAAGGGAATGCGCCCGGCTTGACGGGTTCATCGCGGCAATCGACGATTGGGCGATGCCTTACGAGTTGGCTTTTATCGGTGCGGGAAACATGGCCGAGGCGATCGCGCGCGGGTTGCTGAGCAGCCAGCGGTTGGCGCCGGAGCAGATGATCGCGGCCGACGTCAGCGAGGAGCGGCGGCGGGTGTTTTCGAGCCAGCTGAAGATCAAGGCGGTCGAGCAGAATGTGGACGCCGTCGCCGAGGCGCAGACGATCCTGCTGGCGACCAAGCCGCAACAGCTGGCGACCGCGCTAGACGGGATCGGCAAGGCGATCACGGAAAAGACGCTGGTGGTATCGATCGCGGCGGGCATCAGCACGCGGTTCATCGAGCGGCACCTGGGGATCGGCACGTCGTGGCGCGTGGTGCG
Source organism: Tepidisphaeraceae bacterium (assembly GCA_051962375.1). Taxonomy (GTDB): domain Bacteria; phylum Planctomycetota; class Phycisphaerae; order Tepidisphaerales; family Tepidisphaeraceae; genus RYN-431. The sequence goes on along the minus strand of JBQCCH010000058.1, from coordinate 11,838 downwards.
GACGATGCCCAACACGCCGATGCTCATCGGCCAGGGGGCCGTGGCGATCGCGCCGGGAAAATTCGCGACCAAGGCGGACCTTGCCGCGGCACGGAAGTATTTTGATCCGGCCGCCATCGTCATCGACACCACCGAAGACAAGCTCGACGCGGTGACGGCCCTGAGCGGATCGGGGCCGGCGTATGTGTTTTATCTGATCGAGCAGATGATCCAGGCGGGCCTGGAGCTGGGCCTGACGCCCGAGCAGGCGAATGTGCTGGCGAAGCAGACCGTGCTTGGCAGCGCCCAGATGGCGCGCACCAGCCAGGACACGCCGACCGAACTGCGCCGCAAGGTGACAAGCCCGAACGGCACGACGCAGGCGGCGATCGAATCGATGGAGGCGGCGCACGTGGGAGCGAATATCCGCCTGGCGATCCACGCGGCGGCCAAGCGATCGGCGGAGCTGGGGGCGGCGCAGGAATCGCCCGCGCGGTGAGGCGGGCGCGATCGCCCTGCACGATCAGTTTCCCCCGAGAAAATGGCTGACACGGCCGGCCCCGGCGGTAGGATGAATCCTTGTCGGGGGACGAGGGGCTTCCAACCGGGGCGGGGGACAATGATGCGCAATCCTGGACACAATCAGCGAGTCGGCCGGGGCGGGTGCGTGATCGGGGCGGGCGTGCGGTCGCATGAATCTGGGGAAGGGTCTGGGGCACGTAAATGCGTTGGCGGTCTGGGCAAGGGCCGTCGCACTGGCGCACGGTTTTTTCTTGGCCAAGCCCTGGCCGGGCCGAGGGTTGACGGCCAACCTCAAAAACAAAATGGCAGGAACGGCCGACGCCTGTTTTTTTGCACTTAGCGTCGATGTGACGCCGGCGGGAAACGAAGGATCGCCGATAACCTGTCAAGCGTGCGCGGCTGGGGCATTTTCGAGTAAAACCAGGACGTGATGAAGAACCCGTTCAACCATCCGGCCATGATCGACATCAGCCTGCTGCTGGGGCGTTTGGCGCTGGGGCTGTATGTGCTGCTGGAGGGGTGGCATTTGCTGGCGGGACCGGGGCTGAGCGGGTCGGCAAGCATGGTGGCGTGGGTGCGGCCGAGCTGGGCGCCCGAGGGCGTGGCGCGGGCGTTCGGCTACGTGATGCCGGTCGCCGAACTGCTGAGCGGGATGATGCTGATCGCCGGGCTGTTCACGCGGTGGGCCGGCGGGGTTATGACGGTGCTGCTGGTGGGGATGTTCATCGGCTACGTGAATTACAAGGGGATCACCGGCGGCGCCGAAGGGCCGTTTCACTACACGGCGGTGTTCGCACCGATGGCGTTCATGATCGCGATCATCGGCCCGGGCCGGCTGGCGCTCGATCCGCTCTACTTCGGCGGCGGCGGGCGCGGGTGAGGATTGGAAATCGGTGCGGGGAATCGCGAGGGGATCGGTACAATCAGAACCATGGCCTCGATCGACGAACGTGCATTCCCGCAGTTGGACGAAGACGACCTTGAGCGGATCGCCGAAATGGCGGTCTGCGAATCGTACGCGGCCGGGCAGACGATTTTGCGGTTCGGGCAGTCGGACATCGATTTTTTTGTGGTCGAGCGGGGAACGATCAACATTCGGAACCCGATGAACGACAACGCGATCGTCGCCACGCATGGGCCGCGGCAATTCGTGGGGGACATCGACCTGCTGACGCGGCGGCCGATCATCATTGAAGCGATCGCCGGCGGGGATGAGGACGGCGGGCCCACGCGGGTGCTGCGCGTGCCGGGCCAGGAGCTGCGGCGACTGCTGAGCGCGGTGCCGCGACTGGGGGAGAAGCTGATCGTGGCCTTTCAGGTGCGCCGGCAAGAGCTGCAGCGCGCGGGGATTGCCGGGATCCGCGTGATCGGGCCGCCGGGGTGTCGCGACACGAACCGCGTGCGCGAATTTCTGCATAAAAATTTCGTCCCCTTCACCTGGTATGACTCCGGCACGGCCGAGGGACAGCGGGTGCTGAAGGAACTGGGATCGCCCCGCAAAATACCGGCGGTGGATTGCGGGAACAGCGTGCTGGGGTGCCCGTCGTTGCAGGAGCTGGCGCAATGTGCGGGGGTCTGGCGCGGCTGTCCGCAGGACGACGTGGACCTGGCCGTGGTGGGCGCGGGACCGGCGGGCATCGCGGCGGCGGTGTATGCGGCGAGCGAGGGGCTGCGCACAGTCGTCCTGGATCGGCTCGGACCGGGCGGGCAAGCGGGTGGATCGAGCAAGATCGAAAATTTCATCGGTTTCCCAGCAGGCCTTTCCGGGACCGATCTGGCAACGCGCGGCGTGCTGCAGATGCTGAAGTTCGGCGCGACGATGGTTGCCCCGGTGAATGTCGATCACCTGGAAATCGCCACCGATCCCGAAGGGCCGCACGTGCTGCACCTGGATTGCGGTGCGAAAATTCGAGCCCATACCGTCCTGGCGACCACCGGGGTGACGTGGCGGCGGCTTCCGGCGAAAAACGCCGAGCGGTTCGAGCGGGCCGGCATCTATTACGCGTGCACGACGGTCGAAGCCCTGCTGCATCACATGGCGGATGTTGCGGTCGTCGGTGCGGGAAATTCAGCGGGGCAAGCGGTGATGTTTCTGGCGGAACAGAATCGTGAGCGCACGGTGCACGTGCTCATCCGCCGACACCTGGGCCCGGGCATGAGCGACTACCTGGTGGATCGCATTCGCCGGACCGCGAACGTGAAGGTTCACGAAGGGGTAGAAATTTCGTGCGTGAACGGCGAGCGACAGATCGAATCGGTCGACCTGACGCGGCGCGATGCGGAGGGTACCGAGACGCTGCGTTGCGGTGCGATTTTCGTCTTCATCGGCGCCGAGCCGCACGCCGACTGGCTGCCGCAAGAGGTGGCACGGGATCGGCTGGGTTACATTTTGACCGGGACCGACGTGATCAATTCCGGCGACTGGCCGCTGCAGGACCGGGACCCGTGCCCGCTGGAAACGACGGTGCCGCGCATCCTGGCAGGCGGTGATTTGCGAGCGGGATCGACCAAGCGTGTTGGGTTTGCGGTGGGCGACGGTTCGCTGGCGGTCACTTGCGTGCATCGGCTGCGTGTGGCGCACGTTTGAGCGATTGGCGGAATTGCTCGATCGCCGTCGGATAGGCGATTTTTTCCTGCTCAAAGACGCGGGCGGCCAGCGTGTCGGGCGAGTCGTCGGGCAGGACCTTGCAGCGGCGCTGCAGGATCATGGGGCCGGCGTCGTACTCGTTGTTGACGTAGTGGACCGTGCAGCCGCTTTCGCTCTCGCCGGCGGCAATGACCGCCGCGTGCACGTGATGGCCGAACATCCCCTTCCCGCCGAATTTCGGCAGCAGCGCGGGGTGAATGTTCATGACCCGCCCCATCCAGGCGTCCGGAACTCGCAGCAGCTGCAGCCAGCCGGCGAGGCACACTAGGTCGACGCCGCTTGCATCGCAAAGCGAGAAGATGCGATCGCTGAAGGCCTCCAGCGTCGCGAAGTCCCGACGGACGATCACGTGCGTCGGAATGCCGGCGGTTTCCGCTCGCTCGATCCCCTTGATGCCGGGTCGCGAAGCGATCACGAGCGAGACGCGGGCCGCGAGCGTGCCGTCGCCGATGCGGTCGATCAGGTTCTGCAGCGTCGTGCCGCTTCCGCTGACAAGGACGGCGAGGTTGATTGGGGTGACATTCATGCTTGCCATCAAAGACACGATCGACGCGAAAATTGATTTTTCCTGGCGTTCCGTCCGATCTCGGCGGTTACTTTTTCGCTCCGAGCGCCGCGGCATCGCGGGCACACAGGTCGGGATAGGCCGAATTGCTGCCGACATCCGGGCGGCGCTTCCAGCTGCGGGCACAGGCCGGATACGTCTCGCGGCGATCGACGACCGTCACTTCCGTCACGTCACCGAAGCTGTGGTACCCGCAGCCGACCATGTCTTCGAGGTCCACGCCGTACGGGGCCAGCCGTGCTTCGTGCGACTTCGGGTAGATGACCTCGGCGTCGAGCGCCTTGTTGACGCCCTTCTCTTTTTTCAGGGCATCCAGCTTGATCAACGCCTCTTCCCGGAACTTGAACAACAGCTGCCAATCGCCCTGCTGCTCGAGCGAAATGTCCACGGCCGACCGCGTCGGCAGCAGCGCCAGGTGCACGCTCGGCTGGGCGCGGTCTTCCTCCGGCTTGTGCGGCACGGAGCTCCACGCTTCATCGGCGGTGTAGACCAGCATCGGCGACACGAGTTTCACCAGCGCGAGGACCATCTTGTGCATGACATACTGCGTGCGGCGGCGCAGCGGCGAATCGGGGGCTTCGCAATAGAGCCGGTCCTTCATCGCATTGCCGTACACGGCGCTGATCTGAACCGCGCAGAAATCATGAATCAGTCGGAACGCACGGTGCAGGGCATAGCTGTCGTACGCGGCCGTCACGTCGGTGATGAGCGTGTCGAGCTGCGCCAAAGCCCAGCCGTCGAGCGATTGCGTGGTGACTTCCTGGGTCGAGCCGTCGTAATCGTACAGGTTGCTGAGCAGGTACCGCAGGGTATTGCGGATTTTGCGGTACTTGTCGCCGAACTCCTGGATCATCTTGGGGCTGGCGGCCATGTCCCCTTCGTAATCGCCCGAGCAGACAAACAGCCGCAGCAGGTCCGCGCCGTGGCGATTCACTTCCTGCGTGGCGGTGACGTAGTTTTTGTCGCTCTTGCTGACCTTTTTCCCGTCCGGGCCGACGATGAATCCGTGCGTGAGCACGCTCTTGAACGGCGGCTCGTTTCCGCTCGCCAATGCCGGCAGCAGCGACAGCTGAAACCACCCGCGGTGCTGGTCCGAGCCTTCCAGGTACAAGTCGGCCGGGAATCGCAGCTCAGGCTCGCGCGCCTTGAGCACGCCGTTCCAGCTGGAGCCGGATTCGAACCATACGTCGAAGATGTCTTTTTCCTTCCGGAGCTTGTCCTTCGGAAATTGTTCGCCGGGGTCATACCCTTCGAGCAACTGGGAGGGCGTGAGAGTGAACCACGCATCGCTGCCATGCTCGGCAAAGGCGCGGGCCACGGCGCGGACGCTTTCGGGCGTCAGCAAGGCGTCGCCCTGCTCGTTGTAAAACACCGGGATCGGCAAGCCCCAGCTGCGCTGCCGCGAGATGCACCAGTCCGGACGCGATTCCAGCATCCCCTTCATGCGGGCGCGGCCCCATTCCGGGATGAACTGAATGTCTTCGATGCAGGCGAGCGCCTTTTTCCGCACCGAAGGCTCTTGGTTCGCGGCCGGCTTGTCCATGCCGACGAACCATTGTTCGGTCGCCCGGAAAATCACTTTGGTCTTGCTTCGCCAGTCGTGCGGGTAGCTGTGGAGGATGCGTTCCTGCGCGAACAGGACGCGAAGTTCTTTGAGCCGCTCGATGACTTTTTCATTCCCTTCCCACACCGTCAGGCCCGTGAGCCAATCGGGCACGGTGGCGTCGAACCGCCCGTTCGCCAGGACGGGGCAGTAGACGTCGAGCCCGAACTTGATGCCCGTGTTGTAGTCGTCTTCGCCGTGGCCCGGCGCGGTGTGGACCAGGCCGGTGCCGTCCGTCGTCGTGACGTAGTCGGCCGGCAGCACGCGGCTGGTGCGTTCGATGAACGGGTGGGCGTATTCCAACTCCACCAGTTCCGAGCCGGGCACGGTCTTGATCGTCTCCACGTCGGTGGCCGACGCGTTTTTCGCGAAGACGCGCTCCACCAGCGCCGTCGCCAGGATGTTGATCTTCCAAGTCTCATCCTGCTTGAACTTGACGAACGAATAGTCCACGTCGGGATGCACCGCGATCGCCAGGTTGGCCGGCAGCGTCCAGGGCGTGGTCGTCCAGATCAGGAAGCTGACTTTGGCATTGACCCGAAGATCAAACTTGGCCTTGATCGCGCCGGGGTTGGCGACGGCGAATTCGACATAGACGCTCTCATCCGGAACGTCCTGGTATTCCAGTTCCGCGTCGGCCAGCGCGGTTTGGTTGGCGATCGACCACGGGACGGTCTTCAGCTGCTTGTAGACCAGGCCCTGCTCGACGACCTGGGCGAAAACTTCCAAGGTGCCGGCTTCATACTTCGGCCGCATGGTCAGGTACGGATTCGCCCAATCGCCCAGGATGCCCAGCCGCTGAAATTGCTCGCTCTGGATGTTGACGTATTTCTCGGCGTAATCGGCGCAGTGGTGCCGGACATCGACCGCCGTCATTTCACGGAACGCCTTGCCCAGGTCCTGTTGGATCTTGTGCTCGATCGGCAGGCCGTGGCAATCCCAGCCCGGGACGTAGGGCGTGCGGAAGCCCTGCAGACTTTTGAAGCGAAGGATCACGTCCTTCAGCGTCTTGTTGGTCAGGTGCCCCATGTGAATGTCGCCGTTGGCGAAGGGCGGCCCGTCGTGCAGCACCCAGAGCGGCGCGTGCTTGCGCGATTCCATGAGTTGCTGATAGAGCCCCATCTCCTGCCACACCTTCAGGCGGGCCGGCTCGTTCTGCACGAGTTTGGCCTCCATCGGGAAAGGGGTTTGCGGCAGGTTCAGGGTGTCTTTGTAGGTCTTTTTTTCGGTACTCATCGTCTGCGCTCGTCAATCGCCAGCAGTGGCCAAGCCCGCGGCTGCCGCGGGGACGGCCAGATTAACGTCAGATTCCTCGCGTATCGAGGGGAGGCGCTTCCGCCAGGGGCCGAATCGGAAGCGCAGCATCGCAAAAAGCCCCAGCGTGAGCCCGTAACCGGTGCAGGCCGTCCAAGGTCCGTAGATGCCCCACTCCGGACGATACGCCGTGATCATCGATCCGCCCAGCACATTGATGCCCCAGCAAAGGCTCCCCGTCACCATCGCGGGGACGAAGGTGTCGCCCACGCCGCGCAACGCACCGTTGTAAATGACGTTCATGGCGTCAAACAATTGATAAACCGCCGCGTACAGCAGCAAGGTCGCGCCGGCCGACACGACGGCGGGATCTTTGGTGAAAAAGCCCATCAGTTGGAATCGGAACAAGGCAAAGCCCGCGCCGCAGCACAGCATGTACACGGTCGCCACACGGTAGCCCAGGCCCGCACGCCGCAGCGCCAGGTCCGGACGTCCTTCCCCGATGCTTCGTCCGACCAGCGAGGTGACCGCCTGGCTGATGCCGAACGCCGGCATGAAGCTGACGGCCATGTATCGGAACATGAATTGGTTGGCGGCCATCGTGGTTTCGCCGAGCCGGGCGATGACAAACACCATGAACAGCGACCACGCCGTCACCTCGGCCGTGATTTGCACGCCCGTGCCGACGCCGATGCGCAACAGCCGCGTGAACGCCGACCGCCGGAAGCGCCAATCGAGCGAGCCGAATCTATGACGCGACGTGTGATTGAATGCATACGCAATCAGCACCAGGGCTTCGACCAGTCCGCCGAAATTCTGCGCCCAGGCCGCCCCCGCCACGCCCGAGGGATGCACGCCGAAGCCGCCCAGCACCAGCGGGTAGGCGATGATCGCATTCGCACTGACGCCCAGGGCGGCAGCGGTCAGCGACGCCATCGGTCGTCCCGTGGCCAGCAGAAACTGGCCCGCCGCGCAGCCGACGAGTTTCAGCACTGGCGACAACAGGAAGATGCGGAGGTACGACGATTCCATATCGACCAGCGACGCAGGATGCCCAAACGCGTGGAAGATCGGCTTCGCCGCCAACATGAGCGGGAGCACCGCGACCGAGAAAACCAGCCCGAACCAGATGCCCTGCCAAAGCCAGCGGCCGCACCGTTTTTGGCGCTGTCGTCCGAACTCCTGGCTGGCCATCGCGTTGACGACGAACATCACGCCGATGCCGAAACTAATCAACGAAAAGCCGACAAACCCCGCATTTCCGACGGCCGTCGGCGCTTCGGTGCCCAGGTGCGACAGCAACCAGGCGTCAATGAATTGCATCAGCGTGTACGACGCCATCTGCGCGACCGTAGGGGCCGCGAGCGTGATCAATTCGCGCAGCGGCGAGCCCGCTGCCGCGACGTCCGGCAGCGCACGGCGGGCGTCAACCAAGTCAGGTTCCAACGTGTCAGGGGTTGAGGGGTTCGACACCGCCACCTCGCTTTTTCGATACGATTGAATGAAGTAGGATCGGAACAACAGCCGCCAGGAACGACGTCACGCGTTATGACGTTTTGCGGCAATCTTTGGAGGATTTATGAGGCGTGTGCTCATCGGATGCGTGGCCGGATGCCTGATGGTGGCCGTGGGGAGTATGCTGGGCTGCGATAAGGAAATCAAGGAGGCGCGGCTGACGACGCCTCACGTCGCCCCGCTGCAATCGCCCGCCGCCGAGCCGGCGATCCGGTCTTAAGAATTTCCTTGATCAGGGCTTGGCGTCGGCGGTAAGGTCGAGCGTGCCGGAGTCGTTCTGCCGTACTTTCATTGGGGGGCGCTGTCGTGGAAGCCGAAACACCGTTTGACGTACTGGAACAGCAATTTGCCGTCGCGGGCACGTGGAAACTGCTCGACAATCTCGACGCGCCCTCCCTGGAAGACTTGGAAGCCCTCGGCCCGAACGGCGCGGGCGTGCAACTGCAGTTGGCCCGGGATTTTGTGCGGGCGGGGCAATTGGATCGGGCCACCGCGGCGGCGATTCAGTCGCTGGAGCTGGCGCCCGAATCCCCCGATGCCCACGCCCTGACGGCTGCCCTGCTGATCGAAACCGGCGACGCCGAAACGGCGGCGGAGCATCTGGATTATGTCACCGAAACGCTCCCCCGCTGGGCCGAAGCCTGGCGCATGCGGGGCGAGGCGGCATTTCGAGTGGGCGACCTCGACACCGCCGCCGACGCAATGCAGACGGCCCTCTCCCTGCGCCCGAATTGGCCTGAAGCGTCTTTCCGATTGGGCGAAATTCTCCTGAAACTGGGCGATTATCCCAGCGGATGGGCGCTGTACGAATCGCGCTGGAGCTGCGCCGGCTACGTGCCGCTCGATTCGCTCGCGGGCATTCCGAAATATGACGGGCACCAATCGCTCGAGGGGAAGCGGATCGTGGTGGTGGCCGAGCAGGGTATGGGGGATTTAATCCATTACATCCGGTACGCGCAGATCCTTCGGGATCGCGGGGCGACCGTGATCGTCACCTGCCCGAACGAACTGACATCGCTGCTGACAACCGCTCCGGGCATCGCGGCGGCCGTGCCGTTTGGGATGATGCTGCCGCCGGTGCATTACCAGGTTCCGTTGCTCAGCTTGCCCTTTCTGCTGGGCACCATGCTCGGCTCGGCCCGGGCGACGGTGCCTTATCTGTCGGCCCGTGAATCACTGCGCCAAAGCTGGGCACGGCGCGTCGATGAACTGGCCTTGCCCGACACGAAGCGGGTGGGCGTGGTCTGGTCGGGGTTGTCGACGCATCCGTACAACGCGTATCGCTCGATCACGTTGCCGATGCTGCAGCCGATGTTTGATGTGCAGGGCATTTCCTGGTTCAGCCTGCAAAAAGGGCCGGCCGCGGGCGATCTGCTGGAGTGCGATTCGCCGCTGATCGATGTGTCGCCGGACCTGCAGTCATTCGAACACACCGCCGCCGCGATTGAAGCGTTGGATCTGGTAATCAGCGTGGATACGGCCGTCGCGCACCTGTGCGGCGCGTTGAACCATGACGGCTGGCTGCTGCTGCACACGGGTTCGGATTATCGCTGGCTCACCGAGGCCGATCGCACGCCGTGGTACCCGTCGCTGCACCTGTTTCGCCAGGAACAGCAAGGCAGCTGGCTCGCGCCCGTCGAGCGAATCGCCGAACACCTGATGCGATGGGTGAAGCAAGAGAGCCGCTAGGCGCGCGTTGATCGGGGACGACGATAACGCGTTTCCCATCGCCAAGGATCAACGCATTACGCGCAACCTTGCCTGATCTGCCCTGATGCGATTTGCCCCAATGCAATTTGCCCTGTGCGATCTGCCCCGCACGCCCCTCAGTGATACGCCTGCAGCGGCTTGACGGACCAGCCGTGCTTCTGCAGGTCGGCGATCGCGCGGGCCGCGGCGCGGGCGGCGGTGAGCGTGGTCAGGATCGTCACCTTATGGCTGACGGCCATGGAGCGGATCTTGCCTTCGTCGGTCGCCGGGCCCTTTTTCGTCGGGGTGTTGACGATCAACTGCACCTGCCCGTTCTTGATGAAGTCGCGGATGTTCGGCCGACCTTCGGCGAGCTTGTTGATCCGCTCCGCGGTGATGCCCGCCTTGGCCAGCACATCGTGCGTGCCGCCGGTGGCGATGATCTTGAAGCCCGATTCCTCAAATTGCCGGGCGATCGGCACGATGTCCGCTTTGTCGGCGTTGTTGACGCTGATGTAGACGGTGCCCTTGGTCGGCAAGCTGTTGCCGGCCGCGATTTGGCTCTTGGCGAAAGCGCCGGCGAAATCATCGTCGATGCCCATGACTTCGCCCGTCGAGCGCATTTCCGGGCCCAGGATGATGTCCACGCCGGGGAACTTGCTGAAGGGGAAGACCACTTCCTTCACGCTCACGTGCTTGGGATCGGGCTGTTCGTGGAGGTTCAATTCATCCAGCGATTGACCGGCCATCACCTTGGCGGCGTGATTCGCCCACGGGATGCCAGTGGCTTTGCCAACGAACGGGATCGTTCGGCTGGCGCGGGGGTTTACTTCGATCAGGTAGATTTCGCCGTCCTTGATCGCGTACTGCACGTTCATCAGGCCGCGCACCTTCAGGGCTTTGGCGAGCTTGTGCGTGTGGTCTTTCAGCTTGGCGACGATCTCGGGCGAGAACGAGTACGGCGGCAGCGCACAGGCGGAGTCGCCGGAGTGAATGCCGGCTTCTTCGATATGTTCCATCACGCCGCAAATCACGCTGCGGCCTTTACCGTTGGTGTCGTAGTCGGCGATGCAGTCGACGTCGCATTCGGTGGCGTGGTCGAGGAACTTGTCGACCAGGATCGGGTTGTCCCCTTCCGCCTTCACCGCGATGGCCATGTAGTGGTTGAGTTGTTGTTCGTCGGAGACGATCTCCATCGCGCGCCCGCCGAGCACGAAGCTGGGGCGGACGAGCACGGGATAGCCAATCTTCGCGGCGATGACCCTTGCTTCTTCCACCGATCGCGCGATGCCGTTTTCCGGCTGCTTCAGGCCGACTTGTTCGACGAGGGTGCGGAATTTCTCGCGATCACCCGCGGCTTCGAGCATTTCGATGCTCGTGCCGATGATCGGCACGCCGGCGTCGTGCAGGCCGCGCGCCAGGTTGAGCGGGGTTTGACCGCCGAATTGCACGATCACGCCTTTGACCAAGCCCTTCGGCAACGAGCCGCGACCTTCAGGGAGCGTCGGATCGGATGCGGACTTCGAGACCGAGACGTCGCCGGTGTTCGAGGCGTCGCCGGGCGCTCCCTTACGGTCGCGGCTCGTTACGGACGGTTTTCCGAACGGCCCACCGTTGAGGCGCTCGCAGATGTTCAGCACATCTTCGTGCGTGAGGGGTTCGAAGAACAACAGATCGCTGGTGTCGTAATCGGTGCTGACCGTTTCGGGGTTTGAGTTGATCATCACCGATTCAAAGCCCAGTTCCTTCATCGCGAAGGCCGCCTGCACGCAGCAATAGTCGAACTCGATGCCTTGGCCGATGCGGTTCGGACCGCCGCCGATGATGATGATCTTCGGCCGATCGGTGAGACGGATTTCGTCTTCAATAACGGGCTTGCCGTCGACGGTGAACGGGGTTTCGTAGGTGCTGTAATAGTACGGTGTGGCGGCTTCGAACTCGGCGGCGCAGGTGTCGACGAGTTTGTAGACCGGCATCAGCCCCGCGGCTTTGCGGGCGTCGCGCACTTCGGCGGGTGAGACGCCCCACATTTGTGCCAGCTGGATATCGCTGTAGCCCAGCTCT
>JBQCCH010000057.1:0-3778 GCA_051962375.1 Tepidisphaeraceae bacterium | reverse complement strand
CCTTCGGCTTCTTCGGTCTCCCCGCCCTCGGTCCCACCCTAGACATTCCGGCTCCCGTGGTGGCGGAACCACTTGTGCCGCCCCCGGGCACCGAAGGCGAGAAGCCGAGGGACGCCCGAACAACACCGCCGTTTGACCCCGAGTCGATCCCCGAGGCCGACGAGCTCCGCCCCCTCCTGTTCCCGTCGGTCTCCGCCCTGGCGGTGGACGACCAGGGCATCCGGCTCATCTCGCGCGAGGCATTCCCGTCGATCAATCCGGCGACGGCCGTGCCGGTGGCGATCGCGATGCTGATCCCCGCCGCCCAGTCGTCGCGGGTCGCGGCGCGGCGCGCCCAGTAGGTAAACCACCTCAAGCAAATCGGCCGGGCGATGCCCAACATGCCGCTGACGTCTTAGGCGATCGTGATCTCGTTTTCGTCCACCCGGTGAATCAGCTCGTTCGCCAATTGCAGGTACGTGATCGCGTCTTTGTCGACGTTCTCGTCGAAATAGTCGTTGTACGAACTGAACGCCTTCCCCATGCCGTGATCGAGGTACATCATGCTCGTCACGCCATCGAAGCGGAACCCGTCGAAGCGGAACTCTTCCAGCCAGTAGCGGCAATTGCTCAGCAGGAACCGCTGCACTTCATATTTGCTGTAATCGAAGCAAAGGCTGTCCCACTGCTGGTGCATGCCACGCGGGCCGGAATGGAAATACTGATAATCCGTGCCATCGAATCGGTTCAGCCCTTCCTGCGTGTTCTTCACCGCGTGCGAATGCACCAGGTCCAGCAGCACCTGCAGTCCGAGCCCGTGGGCCGTGTCGATCAGCTCCTTCAATTCATCCGGCGTGCCGAACCGCGAGCTGGGGGCGAAAAAATTGCTGACGTGATACCCGAACGACCCGTAATACGGGTGCTCCTGGATGGCCATCAGCTGAATCGCGTTGTATCCCGCCCGCACGATCCGCGGCAGCATGTTCTCCGTGAATTCGCGATACGTGCCGACGCGCCCCTCCTCCGGCGCCATCCCCACGTGCGCTTCATAAATCCGCAGCCCATGCGTCAACTGCACGAATTCGTTCTTCCACTGATACGATTGCGGCGGCTCCCAGTGCCGGGCGACGAACTGCGTGGAATTCGGCTCCTGCACGACATACCGCGCGTATGCCGGTATCCGGTCCATCGTCGATGAATCAGCCAGCACCACGTGCACCTTCACGCGCGACAGGTGCTGCAGCGGCGTCGGCGAGTCATCCGGCAGGAAGATCGAAAACACGCCGAACGTGTCCCGCGCCATCGGGTGGGCCATGCGGTCCCACTGGTTGAAATCCCCAATCAGCCGCAATTGCAGCGCCCCCGGCGCCCATTCCCGATACCAAACCCCCGGCTTCCCCTGGTGCTCGCCCCGATTGAAGCCGAAGTAATGATGCCCCTGCGACACCTCGCCCCCGAGCCCGCCGCCATCCGCGAAGGAACTCAGCGCCTCGCGAAAACGTCGATACCGCGCCCGCAACTGCGCCGCATGCGGCTCCAGCCACGGGTCGTGATCGATCAGTCCGGTCCCGTCATCGCGCGTCAACGTAGCCATGCCCCTATCCTAGCCCCGCGCCCAAGCAAATCGACTCAGGACCGCCGACTCGCTAAAACAGACGCATGCCTTTCACCGTGATGCCATCCATCGACCTCCGCGGCGGACAAGTCGTCCGCCTCAAGCAGGGCGACTACGCCCAGCAGATCAATTACCCCGTCGACCCCGTCGAAACCGCCCGCCAGTTCAAGGCCGAAGGCGCCGAATGGCTTCACGTCGTCGATCTCGATGGCGCCAAGGAAGGACGCGTCGCCCAGCCCGAACTCATCGGCAAAATCATCCAAGGCTCCGGCCTGCGCGTGCAGGTGGGGGGCGGCGTCCGCAGCACCGCCGACGTTGATCTGCTGATCGGCAAAGGCGCCCAGCGCGTCGTCGTCGGCACCAAGGCGATCGAGGATTGGCCCTGGTTTGAATCCCTGGCGCAAACGCCCGCCTATGCCCACAAGCTCACGCTCGCGATCGACGCCAAAGAGGGCATGATTGCCACCCGCGGCTGGACCGAAACCAGCTCGCTCGCCGCCGTCGACATCGCCCGGCGCGTCAGCGATTGGCCGCTGGCCGGGCTGCTTTACACCGACGTCGCCAAAGACGGCATGCTTTCCGGGCCGAACCTCACCCACACGCACGAACTCGCCCTGGCCGGCCGCGTGCCGGTCATCGCCTCAGGCGGGGTCGGGTCCATCGACGACATCCGAGCCCTGTTGCGGCTGCCCGTCTGGGGCGCGATCGTCGGGCGCTCCTTGTATGAGCGGAAAGTGAATCTCCGCGAAGCCATCGACCTGGCAAAACAGGCCGCCGGACCGACCGCCTGAGCGCCGACCGCCTGAGTGCCGTCCACCTGAGTCGGGCGTTACGAATTCGACCCCGGCCCCGGCTCGGGATAACGCACGAACGCGAACCACTGGTTTTTGTGGTCTTTCATCGTCCCCAGCAGCCGCCATTGCGCCGGCAACTCGGGCGGCGGCGCGTCCGGCCGCTGCCGCACGATCACCACGGCCGGGCGATCCACCGGCACGATCGTCGCCGGGTCCGCCTGCAGCACCGGGCGGTTCAGGTAAATCGCGAATTCTTCGTCAATCCGGTGCCGATTCTCCAGCCAGTCATACACCGACGCCGTCGGCGCTCGCGCCCGAACGATATCGGCCAGAATCTTGAAATTGCTGCGCCCGCCGCCCGAGCGCGCGTAGCCTAACATGAACCGCGCCTGCAACCCCAGCATGGCGTGGAACGTGAACACGACCAGCGCCCCCGGCCGCCGCCGCGTGAGCAACAGGCCCAGCCCCACCCACGCCACGATCGCCGCCGCGCACCAGCCGGCCAACGCTCTGCTGTACCACGGATCGCCCGCCACGGTCTTCAGCCGCGTTCCTAAATACGCCAGCGCCAGCGCGCCCCCGCCCAGCAGCAGGAAATGCCCGACGGCAATCGCCCAATCGCGCCGCGTCCGCTGGCGCATGCCGTCAATCCACAGCAGCAGCCCATACCCGCACATCACCGCCGCAGGCGCGATCATCGGCAGCATGTAGCGCTCCTTGCGATCGCGAAACCACACCATCACCGCCAGCGGCAGCAGCGCCAGCAACACGGGCAGCCACAATCGTCGGTCCCGCCGATGCAGCCACAACCCCACCCACCCCAACACGCCAAAAATCACCCACGGCCAGGTCATCACCCCCAGCAGCAGATACATCCACGGCCGGCCCGGTTCCAGGTCGGTCGCCCCTTCGCGGGTCACCTCGCTGAACCAGGTGTGCCACACGTGCGGCACAGTGAAATAGACATACAAAAACCACGGCGTCGCCACCACGACAAACACCAGCACGCCAACGGCCCACCGCAGGGCCGCCCACCGCACGGCCGCCGCCCGCAAGCTCGCCCGCCCGGAATCCGAGGCGATCCCCGGCCCGTGACCGCGCATCAGCGCCAGTCCGCCCAGCAACGGCACGACTGTCTCAACGAGCGACACCGGCCCCTTGCACAAAAACGCCATCCCCACCGCAAACCCGCCCCCGATCGACGCCAGCCACCATCGCCCGCGTAGCAGACCGTGCAGCAGCAGGGCGTTCGCGATCGTCACCCACATCGCCAGGTGAACATCGCTGGTCGTCTGCCGCATGTACTTCAAAAATAGCAATCCCGATGACACAGCCACCGCGCTCAACAGTCCGCCCCGGTTCCCCAGGATCAGCCGCCCCATCTCAAAGG
>JBQCCH010000056.1:0-11069 GCA_051962375.1 Tepidisphaeraceae bacterium | reverse complement strand
GCTCCAACCTCAACGACATGAAGGCCAAGGTCGTCACCCAGGTAAAGCCCGGCGACGATGTCAAAATCCTGGGCGACCTCGATGAATATTTCAAAATCGCCCCGCCCCCCGGCGCGTTCGTCTATGTCGCCAAGAAGTTCGTCGATGTGGTGAAGCGCGTCGAAGTGGTGAACAACAACGGCGCGATCGAAGTGAAGCAGGCCGACGCCTCCGCGACCGCGACGGCGACGCCCAACACGCCGACCGCCAACTCATCCTCCACGACTCCGCCTTCGACAACCCCGCCGGGCACCACCGCCCCCGCGAACGCGACGGCGAACGCTTCGGCCACCGCCTCGGCGACCGAAACCCCGGTCCCCACGACCGAACCCGCCCAGGCGGCCAATACCGCCAGCGCCAATACCGCAGCCCCCACCACCGCCCCCGCGACCACGGCCGTCACCAGTGCTGCGGATTTCGACGCTCTTGAAGCCAAGTTCAACGCCGCCTCCAAGCTCCCCCTCGATCAGCAACCCGTCGATGAATTGATCGCCGGCTACAAGAAAGTCGTCGACGAAAAATCGCTGCCCGGCTCGATGCTGAAGATCGCGGATTATCGCCTGGCCGGCCTGCAGCTTCGCAAGGACGCGCTCACCCAACTGCAGGAAACCCGCCAGGCCGCCGCCGCCCTCGCCGCCAAGCAGGTGCCGCTCCAGGCCGAAGCCGCTGAAATCCAGCAGCGCATGCAGCAGAATCAGCTCAAGAGCTTCACGGCCGTCGGCGTGCTGAGCAGCAGCTCGATCTACTACAACGGCAAGCCCCTGTACCGCCTGACCGACCCGGCCACCGGCCGAACCGTCGTCTACATCGCCACCACCGATCCGAAAATCATCGGCATGGAAGGCACGTTCATCGGCGTGCACGGACAAGTCACCGACGACACGCTCCGGCAGATCAAGTTCATCAGCCCCACCAGCGCCGATGCCGTCGATCCCGCCGACGTCACCAGCGGCCGCGTCTACGGCGGCATGACGCCCGCCAGCGTCGCGCCCAAAGGCTCGTAATGCTTCGGGCTCGTAACGCATCCGGCTCATAATGACTGGCACCCCGTCGCCAGCCGACAACAACTCAACGCACGGCCGCCAAAGCTCCAGCGAATTTCCTCGCTGACTTGGCGGCCGTGCGTTGTTTTAGTTCGACGATCTCGGTTTCAACGACGCGGCGTTTTAGCGGGGCGGTGTCTTACCGTCGCGCGCGGTGCGTCGCTCGCAGATGGGGCGAGCGCGTCACTCTAGATCAGGTACCAGCGCACCACGATCATCGTTAGCGACCAACCCAGCGTCAGCACCACCGTGCCGGTGACGAAATGCCACTTGCTGCGTTCGGGCGATCGACTGGGAATCAATAGCGTCATAGCGACCTCCTCATTTAACCAAGGAAGCATCGCATACGATAGGAAACCCGGTCGGCTTCAACAGCATAAAATTCAATTCAGCCCCTGCAAAATCAGGCGATTTTTGACACCTTTACGCAACCGTCCGATAAAAACCCGCCGGCCGCAGCATTGCGAAATCACTCATGGGCCAACGCCCCGCGTCCGATACGTCGGATTCGGCCGCAACAACGCCAACTGCGTAAGGCGCGGGCGCCTTACGCAGTGGGAGAAACTCAGGATGAACCCGTCGCCGCTCAGCGATGGTTCTTGAAGTAGTTGATCACGCCGTTGGTCGAGCTGTCGTGCGAAGTCACCTCGCCGGCCGATTCCAGTTCCGGCAGGATGATGTTCGCCAACTGCTTGCCAAGCTCCACGCCCCATTGGTCGTAGCTGTTGATGTTCCAGATGATGCCCTGCACAAAAATCTTGTGCTCATACAGGGCAATCAGCTGCCCGAGCGTGTAGGGCGTGAGTTCCTTGACCAGGATGCTGTTCGTCGGCCGATTGCCCGGGAACGTGCGGTGCTGCACGAGGGCGTCGGTCGCCTTGTCCCCCATTTCCTTCCGCACTTTCTCCGCCGACTTCCCGAAGGCCAGCGCCTCCGTCTGGGCGAAGAAATTGCTCATCAGCATCGCATGATGCCGGCCCAGCGGATTGTGCGTGCGACAGAAGCCGATGAAATCGCACGGAATCAGCTTCGTCCCCTGGTGAATCAACTGGTAAAACGCGTGCTGCCCGTTCGTGCCGGGCTCGCCCCAGATGATCGGGCCGGTCTGGTAGTCATCGATCACGTGCCCGTCGCGGTCCACGTATTTGCCGTTGCTTTCCATATCCCCCTGCTGGAAGTAGGCGGCAAAACGATTGAGATACTGATCGTAAGGCAGGATCGCTTCGGTCTGGGCGTCGAAGAAATCCACATACCAGAGCCCCACCAGCGCCAGAATCACCGGCAGATTCTTCTCCAGCGGCGCGGTGGCGAAGTGATTGTCCATCGAGTGGCCGCCCGACAGCAGCTGCTCGAAGTGATCGAATCCCACATACAACGCGATCGACAAGCCGATCGCGCTCCACAGCGAATATCGCCCGCCGACCCAGTCCCAGAAGCCGAACATGTTGGCCGTGTCGATCCCGAACTTGCTCACTTCCTTCTCGTTCGTCGACACCGCCACAAAATGCTTCGCCACGTGCTTCACATCCTTCGCCGCGGCCAGGAACCAGTCGCGCGCGCTGTGGGCGTTGGCGAGCGTTTCCTGCGTGGTGAAGGTCTTGCTGGCAATGATGAACAGCGTCGTTTCCGGCGACACTTCCTTCAGCGTCTCCGCGATGTGCGTGCCGTCGACATTGCTGACAAAGTGCGCCTTGATGCCCGCGACCGCATACGGCTTCAGCGCATTGGTCACCATCACCGGCCCCAGGTCGCTGCCGCCGATGCCGATGTTCACGATGTCCGTGATCTTCTTGCCCGTGTATCCCACGTGCCGCCCGCTGTGCACCGCGCCGCAGAACGCCTTCATGCGCTCCAGCACCGCGTTCACGTCGGGCATCACGTCGTGCCCATCCACCTTGATCGGCTTGTTCGACCGATTCCGCAGGGCCACGTGCAGCACCGCGCGATCTTCGGTGATGTTGATCTTCTCCCCCGAGAACATGCGATCGCGCCAGGCTTCCACCTTCGCCTGCCGCGCCAGGTCGCACAGCAACTTCAGCGTTTCGCTCGTCAGCCGGTTCTTGGAGTAGTCCAGCAGGATGTCTTCAAACGTGACGGAGAACGAATCAAACCGTGCCGGATCATTGGCGAACAGATCGCGCAGGTGCGTTTTGCCGATCGACGCATAATGGTTCTGCAGCGCGGTCCATGCCGGTGACGAAGTGAGCTTGCTCATGCGCAATCTTTCTGAAGCTTGGAGTTAGGCGATCCAGATGTAAGTCGAACCGCCGCCGGTGCCGACCATTTTGACCTTGTTCGATTCCAGCAGTTCCGACTTCGACGGCCGATACCCGCCGGTCTGCTTCAGCTGGTGCGCCAGCTTCAGCGCTTTCATCCCCTTCTTGCCCGCCCCTTCGATCAGCGCAAGGGCTTCGGAAATGTCGCCGCCGCCCTGGGGCTTCGCCTTCAACGGCGGACGTCCGCGACGCTTCGCGCCCGGCGCCACGACGCCCGCGGCGCGGCCGCTGTCGAGTTGGGCCAGCACGCGTTCGAGCTTCGCCTGCTCCGACGCCAGATGTTTAATTTCAGCCGAAATCGCCGCTCGGGCAGTAGCCAGGGAGTTTGTCATATCCGCTATGATTGCCTTATCCCCCGGCGGTGGCAAGCTACTCTTGCCCGGGGGCGTCATTCTGCCCCGCCTACTGCCAACAAAAAAACCCGCACCACCAAGCGGCCGCGGGTCATTCTTCTGGCAGACTAAGCTGGGGAACTAGGATTCGAACCTAGACAAGCAGAATCAGAATCTGCTGTGCTACCGTTACACCATTCCCCAATCGCACCGATCCCCGAAGGCATCGATCGAAAGATCCCCACCGCAAGCCCAAGGGCCCGACCGGAGGGGTCGCAGAGTTTAACACACGCCCCCCGAAGTTCAATCCGCCAGCCGCCCCACGCCCAAATCCAATCCCCCGCTCCACAGACGCGCCCCGCCCCATCACCACGCAAACTTCCCCCAAAACGACCGCCGACCGTCACTCGGACGAGCGACGGTCGGCGGATCAAGCGCAAAAAAATGTCGCCGGGTGTAGAACGAGGGGGGGGGCGTTCTACGGGGGACACCGGCGACGTCAGAAATATAACCTACTCATTTGGGTAGTCAAGCCCCCACAACATTTTTTCAGAAACATTTACCTCCCGCCCCCGCCCGGCGGCGCTGTTCAGGCGTAGCTGTGCAGGCCGACCAGGAAAAAGTTCACGCCGATCCAGTTGAACAGCATCACGCCGAAGCCCACGATGCTCAAAATCCCCGTCGTCAGCGCCCGCGTCCGCCCCGACATGACGAATCGGACGAGAATGATGATCAGGTAAACGATCCAGGTCACCAGGGCGAACGTCTCTTTCGGATCCCACCCCCACGGCCGGCCCCAGCTGACGTCGGCCCACAGCGCGCCGCAGATGAT
Organism: Tepidisphaeraceae bacterium; assembly: GCA_051962375.1. Lineage (GTDB taxonomy): Bacteria > Planctomycetota > Phycisphaerae > Tepidisphaerales > Tepidisphaeraceae > RYN-431. The sequence continues at coordinate 6,547 of JBQCCH010000056.1, read as the reverse complement.
CCCCGTCCCCAAAATCCAAAACGCCAGCTGCAGCATCACCAGGTTGCAGTCGTCGATCGTCTTCAGCACCTCGGCATCGCTGTTTTTCAGGTACTGCACGACGTACCACACGCCCATCACAAACGTCATGCCGATCAGCGCGTAGCTGGCCGTCACCAGGGTGACGTGCACGTACAGCCAATACGTCATCAGGATCCCGGCGTTCTGCTTGATCTCGCCGCCGATGTCGCGCCCGGTGACGTACGGGGCGCTGAAGATCGCCACCAGCGACAGCATCCCCACGCACGCCGCCGCCGCCCCGAAAATACCCACGCGCTTCCAGCGCTCCAGGATCAGCGCCACCGTCACGCCGAAAAATGCGCTCATCAGCACGCTTTCAAACTGGTTCTTGATCGGAATCGCCTCAAACCAGTTGCCGACGTTCTTGGAAACCAGCCACCACCGGATCGCGATGCCGCTGACGTGCACCAACCACCCGGCAATCGTGAACGCCGCGGCCGTGCGGTAAAACCACGTGCCTTCCGTCTTCCACGCCAGCAGAAACAGCACAAACCCTACGAAATACAGCATCGCCCCCGGCAACGTCAGCCGGAACAGGCTGTTGTAGAGCAGCTCAAACTTCCGCTTGGTGAGCGACGGATAAATCGCCGGATTCGCCTGCTCGACCGCCGCCGCCAGTTGCGCGAATGCCGTCTGCACCTTCGCGGCATCCTGGGCGCGCCACGCGTCCGACGCCAGTTTCAGGTTCTCCATCACGCCCTGGGTCGTCGCGACCGAATACCCCGCGAAAGACGTCGGCTGCGTTGTGGCGGCGGCCTGCGCTTGCGCGGCGGCGTTGAACAGCATGCCCGGCGTCGCCCACGGTTTTGCGTTCGCGTCGGCGGCGTCCAGCGGCGGCAAAATCGCCACGTTCGCCAGCGGCGGACTGTTGTTCGTCCCCAGCAGCTGCGCCAGCGCGCTGGCCTCACCGTCGATTTGCCGGATCGCAGTCGCTTTCACCGTCGCCTGGCTCATGATCCGCGCCATCGCGTCCCGCACGTGCGGATCCAGCCAGAACGCCAGCGACACCGTCCCCTCCTTCTTGATCCGCTCCTTCTCGGCCGAGTCGATCATCGCCAGGTCTTCAAAATCCGTCCGGAACGGAATATTCCGGATGTACAGGATGTTCGCGTTCTCATACGCCTCCGGCCGAAACGCCATGTCCAGCACGACGAACGGCGCGGATTTGCCCTTGAGGGAGACGGCCTTGTTCCCCGTGATCTGAAACAGCGTGTCGCGGGCGAAGGTGTCGAAGGTCTTGAGCGTCTGGTCGCTCTGCACGGCCATCAGCCGCACGTCCTTCAAATTCACCTGCGATTCAAAGTCATCCGCCGCCCGCACCCGGCTTCCGCTCAGCACCGTCAGCAGCACGCAAATGACCACGCCCGCGGCGCGGCCGAACAATCGATTCATGTCCAGTGTCATACGAGTTCCACTTGTTTGGCTTTCGCCGACGCCAGGGCCTGACGCTTCATGCGCTTGATGACCAGCGGCTTGATGTAGAAGGCATAAAAAATGCCCACGATGATCAACACGCACCCCGCCGTCATCACATACGTGCCCGGCCGATTTCCCACCCCCAGGACCGACCACCGCTGCCCTTCGACGTCAAACTGCGATTGGAAAAAGATCCAGTTGTTCCCGTCATAGAACACCGGACTGTTCAGAAACACCGTGTCGGTCCGCGTCTTGCCGGTCCGGGGGTCGGTCAGCGTGATCGTCGAGCGATAATCCCGGATGGTCGCCCCCAGGGCCGGATCCATGCCCGCGTAGGCGACGGCCTCCAGCTTGTCGAGCTTCACCACCGCCGGCAATGTGCGATAATTGTTTCCCAACTGAATCTGCGCGACCGTCGCCGCGTTCGGCACATTCACCAGCCCCCCCTGCCACGGCGATTCGAACGGGTGCTCGCTGAACGGAACCAGCACGTCGCCGCTGAAGGATTTGTCGGTGCTGTCGATCCCCTGAAACCGCACGCTCACCACCTGGCGCCGGCCCGAAGAGCCTTCGTCCCGATTCCGCAGCGCCTTGGGCACTTCCTGCACGTAGGGCTTCTGGCCGGCGACATGGTCCGAACGCGTCACCTTCAGCGCCGTCGCTTCGCGCGGCTGCGGCTGCCCCGCGAACGCCATGATCGTAGCCTCTTCCGTGGTCGGTGTGTAAAGCGTCACCTGGGCGGTCTTGCCCTCAAAAGTTTGCACGCTCGGCGGCTGGTTCGCTTCCACGCTCAGCACCGTCGTCTTCGCCGACCCGGGCGTCGTCAGAAAGATCAGCTTCCCCAGCCCGTTTTCCGGCAAAAACTGGTCGTGGTCGTGATACGTGTAGGTCGTCACCAGCGACTTATCCAGCAATTCCTTCTGCCGCTTGCCCATCGGACCCATCGCCTCGCCCGGAGCCCCGGCGCCAAGCTTGAAATCCGTCGGCCGATCCAGATCGCTCAGCAGCATCCGCCGAAACGTCTGCGTCGGCGAAGTCACGATGAATGTCAGCTTCGGAACGATCTTGTGATCGATCGTCTCCCACTGCGGATTGAACGATTCAATGTGCAGCGAATACCCCGTCTGCCCGAGCGTATACGTCTGCCCCACCTCCACCGCGATGCGCTGCGTGACGCCTCCCACAGAGATCGTCAATTGGTGCATGTCATGGGCGGCCTGGATGAGTTGGTCGATCGCCTGCTGATCGGCGAGCGCCCGGTCCTCGATATCGAGCGACCCCCAGTTCACCCGGTTGAATTGCCGAATCGCCGAACACACCAGCCGATCCCGCGGCTCCGTGTCGCCGAAATCCGCCAGCGGGAATGCAAACCCCACCTTGTCACTGGCCGGGTCTTCCAGCAAGGCCTGGCGAATGCTCGCGTAGGGCCAATACCCCGTGATCGTGAAGCTCAGCGATTTAGCGCCCACCGCCTCGGCGGCCGTGACGAATTGCGTCGCCCCGCCGTTCGGATCCTGCCGGCCGACCATCGGGGTCAGGTTTTCCAGATCCGATCGGTCCAGGTAATCCGCGTTATGCAGGTCGGCCGAATACGAATGAAACCGCGGCAGCGACGTGAGCGCCACGCGCGACACAAATCCGCCGGCCTGGAAATACAGCGCCCGCTCATAGCGGTCGTAAAACCGCAAGGTCGATCGGTCCTGCAACAGCAGGGCCGACCCCTCAATCTTGTGCCCGTAATACCACCCCATCCCGCCGATCAACGTGATGATGCCGATATGCACCATCCACACCCCGTATCGCGGGCGTGTGAACGGGATGCGCTGGATGGTGACGGTCGTGAGCGTCGCCACCATCAGGATCGTCAACACCTTGAGCGGCCAGGCGTTGAAGAAGCCGAGCTCGTCCAGCTCGAAATACTCGCGCACGCCCGGCAGCCCGGACCCGATCGCCACGTAGGCCGCGATCGCAATCAACAGGATGATGCCGAACACGACACTGCGGAGCGTGTGTTTGAAAAGCCAATCGAGCGCCCGAGCGAATGTCACCGCCATACCTTTCAGCCGCAGGCCGGAAAAACCGAAACGCGCATTGTAGCGACCGAACCATTCCTGTCCCCGCACTCACCGGCAAATGCGGCAATTTGGAACAGAACCGCAAGAGATTGCCGAACCGCCCCCCTCCTGGCCGCCCCCGCTCGCGGCCCCATAACAATAACCCGTACAAAACCCAAATTTTTCTTGACGACCGAACAGATACCGCACATACTACCAAACGTTAACCGAACGAAAGTGAGCTGTACCCATGATGACCGTCCGGCAAATCGAGCGATATTGGCAACTGCAGGCGTACGACCGGCTGATTGACGAGCTCTGTGCGGGCCGCGCCGAAGCGACCGGCGGGATTCGGCAGCTGTTCCGCGGCTCGATGGCCGCCGCCGCATTGGCGGTCATCCGGCTCGATGAACTCAACCAGTCGTACCACCCCCTGGTCGCCAAGCTCATCCGGTTCCTGCTGGCCGGCCAATCGCCTGACGGCGGCTGGGGCGATGCGGTGCTGACGGCACTCGGGCTGCGCGCCCTGTCCCGCGGCGCCGGCACGGGCGTGGCCGTCGAGCGGGCGCTGCAATGCCTGAAAAATCTCCGCCGCGACGACGGCGAATGGCCTTCCGAGCCCTTCCGCCGATTCGAGGGCGACCCGGCGGTGACGGCCTTCGTCTTGTTCGAACTCGCCGAAATGCGCTCCCCCAGCGCCCGAGCGCTCATCGCCGATACCCTGGATCGCCTGACCAGCGATTTTACCGGCGACGCTCAACTCGCCACGCTCCGCAAACGCGTGCGGGCGCGGCATTCGATGGACCAGGCGCTGGCAGAAACGAATCGCGACTGGATGCTCCCCGTCCCCGCTCGCCGACCCAGCAAGCAGGTGGCTTAACCCAAGCGGCGGCCAGGTCCGCTCCTTTCACGACCGCCGCCGAACAACCCCAAAAAACACGCGGGCAATCGATGACATCGACTGCCCGCGTGGCGTTTCAGTGGGTCACGCGGTCGCACTGCCCGCGTCGGGCGATCCAGCCGATGGGATCAGATGCCCAGCATTTGCTGGATCGTGTAGCGGCCGGGCTTTTGTTGAGCGATCCAGCGGGCGGCTTTGAGCGCGCCGTGGACGAAGGTGTCGCGATTGGTCGCCTTGTGGGTCAGTTCCAGCCGCTCCCCCAGCCCGCCGAAGTAGGCCGTGTGCAACCCGACTTCGTCCCCCATGCGCAACGAGTGCATGCCGACGTCTTTCGTTTGTCGCGGCACATCCCCGCCGTGGCGTCCGTAAACGAGATTCTCGCGCGTCCGCGCCAGCCCCTGCAGCGCCGCATTCGCGATCATTTCGGCCGTCCCGCTGGGGGCATCTTTCTTGAAGCGGTGATGCGCTTCCATGATTTCCACGTCGTAATCGTCCCCTAGCAGCTTCGCCGCCTCGGCAACGAGCTTGCACAGCACGGTCACGCCCAGGCTCATGTTGCCCGCCTGCAGAATCGCGATGTCCTGCGCGGCCACGTCGATCGCGGCATGGTCGTCATCGGTCAGCCCCGTAGTGCCGATCACCATCGCAATGCCTCGATCCCGACACGCCTTCAGCCAGTGCCGCATCCCCACCGGCGCGGTGAAATCGATCAACACGTTCGGCGTCGCCGCCAGGTCCGAGCTGATCGGCACGCCGATTTTCCCCATGCCCGCGATCTCGCCGGCATCTTTCTCCAGGACCGTGCTGCCCGCACGCTCAATGGCGCCGACGACCTTCAGATCGCCGCTCGCGACGGCAAGTGCAATGAGCCGCTGTCCCATCCGACCGGCCGCGCCGGTGATTGCGATGTCTGTCATAGTTGATCGTCGAGAATGAAGCGTGGAGCGTTCATGCGGGACTCGCGTTCAACGATCCCTTCTCCACTTTCAGCTCGCCGCTCCTCGGTATTCTCTTAGTATTCTTTCACCGGCAACAGGCTGACCGGTTCGTCGATTTCCAATCCCTGCAGCACGCTCGGGTCTCCGCCCAGCGCGGTGACGATCGCCTCCAAGGTGTCGTCCACCACGATCGGCTGATTCACCAGCTTGCCGTGCGGCGTCGACCGGGGGGCCGAATCCTGCACGGCTTTCATGTCGATGCCGGTATGGTATTTCACCGTTTCGTTCGGGTCTTTGAGCTCGTGCCCGGTCAGGATGCAGACGACTTCGTCGCTCGGCGAAATGGTCCCGTTCGCCAGCAACTGCGTCAGCCCCGCCACGCTCGCGGCACTCGCCGGCTCGCAACCGAAGCCCCAGCGGGCCACCATCGCGCGGTGTTCGCGGATCGTGTCGTCGTCCGCCTGCACCACCACGCCGTTCATCGCGTCGATCGCCCGCAGCGCCTTGGCCAGATTCACCGGCCGGCCGATTTCGATCGCGCTGGCGATCGTGTGCGCCCGGCGGTTTTCGGCTTCCATATTTTCGTAATAAAGGTTGAAAATTTTTCCATCCACGTTACCGCCGTTACACATCAAGCCGTGCTCGTTGACGAGCTCGTACAGCGTGTTCGCGCCGGCGGCGTTGACCACGCACAGGCGCGGCACTTTCTTGATCAGCCCCAGCTCTTTCAGCTCGATGAACGCCTTCCCAAACGCCGAGCAATTCCCCAGATTTCCGCCCGGCACGATGATCCAATCCGGCGCCGACCAGTTGCGCGCTTCCAGCACGCGGTACATGATCGATTTTTGCCCTTCCAGCCGGAACGGGTTCACGCTGTTCATCAGATAGATGCCCACCTGCGGCACCTTCGTTGCGATCTGCCGCACGCGCTTCAGGCAGGCGTCAAAATCGCCCTTGATCTGCAGGGTCAGCGCGCCGTAATCGAGCGCCTGGGACAGCTTCCCGAACGCGATCTTGCCCGAGCCGATGAAAACGACGCCCTGGATGTCCGACATCGACGCAAACATCGCCAGGCTCGCCGACGTGTTGCCCGTGCTCGCGCACGCCACGCGCTTGGCCCCCACCATTTTCGCGTGGGTGAAGGCGGCCGTCATCCCGTTGTCTTTGAAGCTGCCCGA
>JBQCCH010000055.1:0-2512 GCA_051962375.1 Tepidisphaeraceae bacterium | reverse complement strand
AACAATTGGTTGCGTTCACGACAAACTCACAAAAGACGTGACACGGCGGCGTGGATTGCGCAGAATCGCGGGGCGAGCCCATGCTCGAAAGTCATCCATGATCGATCGAACTCAATTGCGATTGTTCGCGGGTAGTTGCATGGCGGGGCTGCTGTCGGTGGTGCTGGGCGGCTGTCATGCGAAGCCGTCCGCCGAAGCCGAACTGGTCGCGCCAGCGGCGGTGACGCTGGTGCGCGAATTTCCGGGGACGGCGCTGTCCGGTCCGCAGCCGGCCGCGCCGCCGGCTGACGCCGATCAGACCGCCTGGCGCGTGTCGGCCCGCATCGTCGGCGCCGAGCCGCTCCCCGGCGACCCGTTCCAACTCATCGGGCCCGCGGCGCACCTCGTGGTGAGCGCTCAGCCGGGCACGCTGCTCGCGCCGACGGCCAAGCTCATCTACAGCACGCGCTATCTGTCCCTCAAGCCCGGCGACGCGCTCGAAAACTCCCTCCCGGGCGACATCGGGCAGGTCAATTTGCGAACGCTCAACGGGGCGATGCTGCTCGGGACGACCACGTCCTTTGAAATCAGCCTGCCGGACGATGCCCCGCGCGAGGACAAGCTCTCGCGGCGGCGGGTGGCGATCCAGCTGTACCGCGAATCGAACGATCCGGCCTACGAACTGGCCCTGGTCAGCACCGATCTGGCGTCGGCTCAAAAATCAGCGTCGGCGACAAAGCAGGAAAACGCTGGGCAGAAAAAAACAGCGCAAGAAAACACGGAGCAGGAAAAAATCGTCGTCCACCGCACGCTCGAATCGGGAGCGGACCACCTGATTGTTTCGATCCCGATGGCGTTTCCGCGGTCGGCCGTCGCCGGGCTGCTTGTGGATTTGCAGGTCAGCACCGATCGCCCGGATGCCGCCACGCTGGAGGCGGCCCGCACCGACCTCAAGGCCTCTGCGCAGGAAGCGGCGGGGCGGCTGACCCGACCCGACATCCAACCCGCCGAATTGGCCATCTCGACCTTGCTCGATCGCGTCGTTGCCGCGGGCGGCTCCCAATCGTTGCGGCCGCTGCTGTCGTTCCTGGCCCAGCAGGCCGACGCCAAGCTCAGTGAATCGGTCATCCTCGTGGCCGATCCCAGCGTGCTGGAATTGATCCAGGGCGAAATCCGCCAACGCGTCCCCAAACTGGCCTCCCGCGACAAGCCGACGGTGTCCTGGATGCTCGACCGGGCGACGATCGCGGCCGTCGGATCGATTAAAGAGGAGCAGGCCCCCGCGCTGTTGCCGCCGATCATCGGCGCTTTGTCGATCTACGCGGGCGAAGCTGGACGGCAGCTGGATCTACTGCAATCCTTGGCAAAGCAATCGGTCAACAGCGACGATCTGTACGCACGGATCATTGCCGAGCAGCAAATTGCGCTGGAGGACAATTCGCCCGCCGTTCGCGTGCGGGCGTATGACTGGCTGAACGAGCGCGGCGCCGGCCCGGCGAATTACAACCCGCTCGGGCCCGCCCGGGAGCGGCGGGCGGCGATCGACAAGTATCACGACATCCAGGCAACCCAACCCAGCATCGCCAAATAACGGCGGAATCCTCACCATGGCTGACGAAACTCCAACTCCGCCCGCGAACGCCGAACCGTCCCCGCAACCCACGCCGTCCGAGCGTCGCGCCGCCACCGCCCGCAAATGGCGCCGCCGCCTGGTCCGGGTGATCGTCGTGGTCGTCCTTCTGGTGATGGCCGGCCGAGCGCTGGTGCACGTGATTTTTCCGCCGGTGCTTTCGCGCGTGGCCGCCCTCTACGGCTTGAACGCTCAGTATGACAAGCTCGATCTGTACATGTTCGGAGGCGACATCGGCCTCTGGGGATTGCGCGTCACGACCAGCGAAGGAGGGCAGCCCGTCCTGACCGCATCATACGTGCGGGGGTCGGTGTCGCTCTGGGCATTGCTGCGCGGCCGGCTGCATGTGGAGCGCGCAGAAGCCGAGGACGCCGACGTTTATCTGGAACGCACCTCGGACGGCAAGCTGCCGCTGGTCGACAAATTTCTCGGCAGCTCAAACCCGAAATCCGCCGCCACCCAGCCGGCGACGCCCGGCAGCCTGTCGCTCGATCCGCCGCTGGCCGTCAATACGTTTCGTCTGCAGAACGCCCGCGCTCACCTGCGCGACCAGGCGATCCAGCCCGCGACCGACCTGACGCTGGCGCTCGATCTGCTCGTGACCGACATCGGCGCCCAGGCCGGCAAGACGCACGTTGAATTGCAACTGACTTCGCCTGAGGCGCTGGGCATTCTCAATGTTCAGGCGGATGGGCAAAGCCGCAACGGCGTGCTGCAGGCGGAATTTGCCGCGAAAATGTACGGTCTGAACCTGATCCCGGCCAAGGCGTACCTGCTGCCGTTCGGATTGCTGCCGACCGAAAAAAATCTGCAGGGAACCGCCGGCGGAAATCTGCTCGTCCGTGCGACGCCCGCCGTCGCCGCCACCACCACGCAACCCGCCCGGGCCGGAACGCTGTCGGC
>JBQCCH010000054.1:0-3430 GCA_051962375.1 Tepidisphaeraceae bacterium | reverse complement strand
CTGTTCCCGTCCTCGATCGCGGCGGGGCGATCAAAGGCTATCACCTCGACGTCTTTTTCCCTTCCCACCAGCAGGCGCTCGACTGGGGGCGTCGCTGGGTGGTGGTTGAGATCGAATGACCTCCCGCCGACTGGTAGCAAGAGGGATTGTCGCCTTCCTGCTGATCGTGGGGCCGTTCTCGTATGCTGCCGCAGCCGCGCCGACAACGGCGCCGGCGGTGATTCTGCTTCATCTGCCGGGCATCGGTGGGGAATTGCGCATCGACCACGATCTGACGCGCGGACTGGTGGCCGGCGGCGCCGCGGACGACGTGATCATCCATGACTGGACGGGCAGCGATCGGGGCCTGAATTCGCTCGGCAACGTCGGTCGGCATCGAGCCCAGGCGAAGATCGTCGCGGCCAAGATTCGCGCGATCCATCGACTTTTTCCCACGTCGCGGATCATTCTGACCGCCCACAGCGGCGGGGCGGGCATCGCCGTCTGGGCGCTGGAGGATCTGCCGCCGGACGTGCACGTCGACACGCTCGTTCTGCTGGCCAGTGCGCTCTCACCCACGTATGACCTGTCGCGAGCGCTCGCTCATGTCGACGGGCGGGCGATCTCCCTCTACAGCCGGTATGACAACCTGGTGCTCGGCACCGGCACCCGGGCGTTTGGCACGATCGACCGCGTCAAAACCGACGCCGCCGGCTATGTCGGTTTCACGATGCCCCGGACCGCCGACGCCGCCGAATACGCCAAGCTCACGCAGATTCCCTACGATTCCCGCTGGATGAAGCTCGGCAACACGGGTGAGCATATCGGCCCGATGGCCATGCCGTTCGCCGCCAAAGTGCTGGCGCCGCTGATCGACGGCGAAAGCACCGTCGTCGCCACCGCCAGCCCGACAAGCCGCCCAGCCGATTGAGGCACGTGGCGATGGCGCAACGCGTGACCGTCGTCACTCAGCGTGGGTCAGGCCGCCGCAATACGATCGGACGCACATGGGAATGGAAATCGGCGAGCAGAAGCTGGATCGCTTTCGCGTTCGTTTTGGCATCCAACCATTCTGTCTGATCGTCCGAGAAGAGGACGTTCATCCCGCGCCCGCCATGGTTCGTCAGCGGCTCAAACGCGAGCAAGAACCGGTTCTGCCCCTTCGTGAGCGATAGCCCCGTCCCCGTGTAGATGTACGAGCAGTGCCCGCCGGCAGGATTGTCGAGCGATGCGACGTCCTGCTTAAAGTCCCCAGTATCGGGCCGGGTGTCATTCGCCGAGGGGCAGACGAAAATCGCGGGCGTAATCTGCTCCGCACACGCCAGATCGGCCCAACCGTTGGGAAGCCGGCCATCGGATTCTTGTGCGTACATCTGCAAGGCCAGGCCGATATTGCGAAGCTGAGACCGGCAATTGGACTCTTGTCGGTGCGTCCAGGCCAGCGGCCCATCCAGCTGGGGCAATTGTGAAATGATCAATCCCAAGATCAGCAGTAAAGTGGCGATGCACCATAGCCATCGCTTCCGCGGCCGGCTGCGATAGGAGCGCAGAAACGATGGCTCGGGTGTGCCTCTCATGGTTGAAGGCACGTACGGAGTTCATCGCAGGCCTCCGCGTACTGCTTTTGTATGCGGCGTCCGGCTACAGCCGCGCCTGTCCTTCGCCCCAGCCGGGGCCTTCGACGGTGCCGGCTTCGATCTTCAGTTCGTCGCGGCGATTGATCTTGGCGATGACGCCGTCGCTGATCCAAATGATCCGATCGCTGACGGCCAGCATCTTGTGGTCGTGGGTGGCGCTGATGATCGTCACGCCGCGCTCCTCGTTCAGGCCGCGCAGCAGTTCGATGATCAGTTTGCCGGTGTTCAGGTCGAGATTCCCCGTAGGTTCGTCGGCGAGGATGATGCTCGGGTCATTGGCGAACGCCCGGGCGATGGCCACGCGCTGCTGCTGGCCGCCCGACATTTCGGTGGGCTTGTTTTTCCAGCGATGGCCCAACTCGACGCGTTTCAGGATTTCCATCCCTTTGTCCTGCGCGTCCGCCGTCGTCATGCCGGCGAAGACCATGGGCAGCGTCACATTTTCCAATGCCGTCATCACGGGAATGAGATTGAAGGTCTGAAAGATGTAGCCGATCTTGCGGCAGCGCATCCAGGCCAGCTCGTAGCTATCGAGCTGGGCGATGTCGACTTCGTCGATGTAGACCTTGCCCTCGCTCGGCTTGTCCAGGCCGCCGATCATGTTGAAGAAGGTCGATTTCCCGGATCCCGACGGCCCCATGATCGAGATGTATTCGCCGCGCATGATCTCCACGGAAACGCCTTTGAGCGCTCGGACGGTTTCGGCGCCCATCTTGTACTCGCGTTTGACGTCGATGGTGCGCACGGTGTGCTCGGCCAGGGGTGCTGGGTCGAGGGTTTGAGCAGCGTTGTCCATGACCCTCCGCGTTTAAGCTTCGACCCGCATGGCTGCGATCGGCTCCATTCGGGCCGCCTGCAGCGCGGGCAGAATCGCTCCGCCAACACTCAGCGCCACGCCAACCAAGAGCGTGATCGCGACGTTCATCGATACTGTTCCCCAGGGGACTGCGTTGAAAGTGGCGCTGCCATAAGTAAAAAGCGAAAGCCCAAAGCTGACCGCCAATCCCACCACGATGCCGGCCAGTGTGCCGACGGTTCCCTGGAACAGGCTTTCGAGCAGAAAGAGCTTGACGATGAAACTGTCGAGCGCGCCCAGGCATTTCATCGTCCCGATTTCGCGGAATCGTTCGGTGACGCTCATCAGCATCGCATTAAGAATGCCCACGAACGCGACCAGCAAGGCCAATCCAATCACCCAGCGGGTCTGCACGCGATTGGCGGCGATGTCGGCCGGATCGGTCGGCACACCGTGCGATGCCATCACCGCCTTAAGCTCTTCCGCCTGGTTCAATTGCTGCCGCAATTGCTTGTCCCGGCTGCACAGGGCGATCATCCGCTTCACATCATCGAGCAGTTCCGGCCGCGCCGTCAGCAACCGATTGAGGTCGGAACTCGCCACCGGGAGCGATCCGGCACGTTGGCGGATGCCGTTCCAGTCATCGCCGAGCGAGATCTTCGGATCAAACTTCCGCGCCCCCGCGGCAGGGGCTGCGTCGGCGTCATAGCGGAGCACGGAGACGATCGATTGAAGTTCAATTTCCGTTCGTTCGCGTTGCTGCTTGAGGTCCTTGAACTCGCTCGATCCGGGCCATCGCTCGGTCCATCCGCGCAGGCCGTCCAGCAGGGTTTGCGTCGTCAGGATCGAACACAAAAACGCCAGGGCCAGCAGAATCGCGCTGGTGACCAGCATGCTGCGACTGAGGCGAAGCCGAATGGATTTCCACGCGATTTCCACCGCTTTGCCGATCGGCAGGGCAATCAGTCGCTGGTTGGCGGGGGAGGCCTGGGTCATGTCGCGCCCGATTTGTCGGTTT
>JBQCCH010000053.1:0-8571 GCA_051962375.1 Tepidisphaeraceae bacterium | reverse complement strand
CGGCTTATCGGATCGGCGAGGACTATGCGGTGCTGGTCGTGCCCAATCAATCGATCATGGTGCCGTCCGCATCCATGAATTCGGTCGATACCTTGATCCGCCGAGCGCCCCCTCACAGCATTCTCCTGCGACCCGCGCAGGTTCCCGGCACGCGTCGCGTCAGCGATTCAACGACCGGCGCGTTCGTGATGGACCTGTGGGAGCAGTTGCACCGCCCCTTCCTTGCGATGGCCGAGGCGTGTACCGATCCGGTAATGCGAATCAGCGCGTACCGCGACGCGATTGCGGTGGATTATGCCTGCGAGATCGCCCACCAACATCTGAGCGACACCGCCCACCAGCTGGCCCGTGCGAAGCGCCTCGCGGCGCATTGAATAACCGGATGGCAAGACGAGGCTGATTCGCTGACCCGCCTAGACGTCAAGGTTCTTCACTTCGAGCGCGTGATCTTCGATGAACTGGCGCCGCCGCTCGACGTCTTCACCCATCAGCACGCTGAACAGCCGCTCGGCTTCGGCGGCTTCTTCGAGCGTGACGCGCAGCAGGACCCGCTTGGTGCGGTCGAGCGTGGTTTCCCACAACTCTTCGGGGTTCATTTCACCCAGCCCCTTGAATCGGCCGACTTCCATCCCCTGCTTGGCCAGGGCGTTGATCGCCTGGATGATCTGCCCCACGCCGGGCACGTCCGTCACCTTCTCATCCTGCTGAACGGCGTACCGCGTGGCGAGCTTTTCACCGCTGATGCTTTCTTCCTGCGTCAGGTAATAGTCGTCCATCGACAAATCCGATTCCTTCAGCGTCGCGAACAGACGTTCCAGTTCCTTCACCTCATGAAGTTCCTGAACCTTGATCTGCTTGGCGCGAGTTGCATCGGTGGGGCTGACAATCTCCGACAGCGAAAAACCCTGTTCCGCCAAGAATGCTTCGAGCGCGGCCGCCGTATGAAACAGATGATCCTGTCCGCCGAGCAACACGCGATGCACCGGCAGATGCCCGTTTTCATCGCGGCGGGACAGGAAATCGTCGAACGCGATGCCGCGGCGCCCCACGACATTGATCAGGTCGCCCAGGCGATCGAGTTGCTCACAGAGCTTCTTCAATTCCTCCCCTTCGATCCGCCGCATTTCCTGGCCGGCGTCATCACGGACGATCAGGACCGTGCCGTCGGTGCCGAGCGACAGCAGGATGTTTTTCATCTCCGCGTCGTTCAAGACGTATTCCACCTTCTTCTTCCGCGTGACCTTATACAGCGGCGGCTGCGCGACGAAGACCCGGCCGCTGCGGATGAGTTCCTGCATGTGGCGGAAGAAAAACGTCAGCAACAGCGTGCGAATGTGGCTGCCATCGACGTCGGCGTCGGTCATGATGACGATCTTGCCGTAGCGGCGTTTTTCCAGGTTGAAATCGTCACGAATGCCCGTCCCCAGCGCGCTGATGATCGTGCGAATTTCCTCATGGGCGAGCATCTTGACGAGATTCGCCTTTTCCACGTTCAACAGTTTGCCGCGCAACGCGAGAATCGCCTGCACTTCGCTGTCGCGCCCCTGCTTCGCCGAGCCACCGGCGGAATCCCCTTCGACGAGGAAAAGCTCGGTGTCTTCGTTCGATTTGCTGCGGCAATCGGCAAGCTTTCCGGGCAAGGCGCTGCCTTCAAGGGCGTTCTTGCGCCGGGTCAGTTCGCGCGCCTTCCGGGCCGCCTCCCGCGCCTCGGCCGCGAGCAGGCCCTTCTCGATGATGGACTTGGCGTCGCGAGGATTTTCTTCCAGGTATTGCGCCAACCGCTCATTCATCGCGCTCTGCGCGAACGACTCGATTTCCGGGTTCAGCAGCTTGTCTTTCGTCTGCGACTCGAAGCTCGGCTCCATCAGTTTGACGCTGACGACCGCAACCAATCCTTCCCGCAAGTCGTCCCCGCTCGGGCGGACGTCGTTTTTCAGCAGGTTCTTTTCGGTGGCGTAACGATTGATGGTGCCCGTGAGCGAGGTTTTGAAGCCGCTCAGGTGCGTGCCGCCGTCATGGTTGTTGATGTTGTTGGCGAAGGTCAGGATCGTTTCGCTGTAGCCGTCGTTGTACTGCATCGCCACATCGACGACGAGGTGCTGGCTCGGGTCTTCCTTGTTGAAGGAAATCACGCCGCTGAGGGCCGTTTTGCCTTCATTCAGGAAGGCGACATACTGCTTCAGCCCTTCTTCAAAGCGGAATACGTCGCGCTTGCCGATGCGCTCGTCTTCGTAGGCGATTTCAACGCCGGCATTCAGAAAGGCCAACTCCCGCAGGCGGGTCGCCAGGGTGTCGTGGACAAAGTTCACGTCCGGGAACAGCGTCGGATCCGGCTTGAAGCTGACTTTCGTTCCGCTTTTGCTTGCCTTGCCGATGACGGTCAGCGGCTTGGCCTTGATGCCGCGCATGAATTCCATGTGATGCAGCTGGCCATCGCGGGCGACCTCGATCTGCATCCACTCGCTGACGAAATTAACGACCGACGCCCCCACGCCGTGCAGGCCGCCCGAGGTTTTGTAGGCCGACTCGTCGTTGTGTTCGAACTTGCCGCCGGCGCCCAGGGTGGCAAACACCACTTCCACGGTCGGAATCTTTTCCGTGGGGT
This sequence comes from Tepidisphaeraceae bacterium, assembly GCA_051962375.1. GTDB lineage: Bacteria > Planctomycetota > Phycisphaerae > Tepidisphaerales > Tepidisphaeraceae > RYN-431. The sequence continues at coordinate 5,966 of JBQCCH010000053.1, read as the reverse complement.
GAATGCCTACCGGAATGCCGCGCCCGTCATCGGAGACCGTGCAGCTTCCGTCGGCATTGATCTTGACCTCGATGTGCTTTGCATAGCCGGCCAGCGCCTCGTCGATGGAATTGTCGACGATTTCGTACACCAGGTGGTGCAAACCGCGCGGGTTGTAGCCGCCGATGTACATGCCCGGACGGGTGCGGACGTGCTCCACGTCGCTCAGCACCTTGATGTGTTCTTCACTATATTCGGCGGCTTTGGGTTCGGGCGATCCATCCTGCGACATACATGGCTCCTGCGGACAAAAATCCGTTTCCTGCGAGCGCGGCATTGTCGCATAAATCGACCCGCCGGGCCACTCAACGGCCGCGCGAATTGCGCCCAATTTTCGTGGAAAACCCCTGCCGAGCCACTACGATGCATCGGATGCTGAAACCCGCCGTTGTGGTCGCCCTCCTGATGCTCGGCGGTGGATCGCTCGCGCAGACCACCCAGCCGCAGCAGGACCCGGTCGATCTGCTGATTCACCAGCTTGGCGATCCCGAGCCGCGCGTGCGGGAAGACGCCATGGGGCAGCTGAGCGCGCTGGGCGATGCCGTCCGCCCGCAGTTGCGGCAGGCCGCTCAGTCAAAATCCCCAGCCGTCGCCGATGCCGCGCGTGCGTTATTGATGGATACCCGCTGGTCTCGCATGACCGATCCGCGCGAAGTTCGTGCCGCCCTGGGTCGATACGGCACGCTGGCGCCGGATCAGCGGGCCGACATCCTGCGTTCACTCCTTCAGACGCAGGGCGTCAAGGCCCGCCCCGCGGTGCTTCGCGTGCTGCAACAGGACCCGTCCGATTCTGTCGCCTGGCAAGCGCTGGAAGGCATCCCCGCCGGCGACGCATGGCTTGAGGCATTCAAAGGGACCGACCCCAAATCGTTTTCGCCCGGCCTGGAAAACTTTTACGCCCGCGTGCTGTTTGCCGCCAATCAGGGGGATCACGCGATTCCCCTGCTTCGGCACATGCTGAACGAGGAAGCCGACCGCCCCAGCGCGTCGGCACATCACCTGCTCTGGGCGGTTCGGATCGTCGCGGCCACCGATGAAAAAGACGGGCATCCGGAATCAGCGATTCAACTGTGGCGCACCCTGCTCAGCCGCGCCGACGACCAGCTGACGAGCCAGAGCGAACTGCTCAACCAGATCTACGGCATCCAGGCACGCAACGGCCCGCTGCCGGGCTTGGCCGACGATCTTTCGGCCGCGGGAAAAGACCTGGATGGTCGGGCCGGGCTCATGCTGGGTATCCTTGCCCAGCGGGTCGACGCGCCGCTCGCCCATGACCTGCTCATGGAGGCCGCACTGAGCGATCGTCCGAACGAAAACGACATCGATCGCGCCGTTCGCCTCTTCGAAGCCGGCAACTACCTGTTGGCCGCCGGGCAGCCCGAATCAGCTCAGGATGCTCTGACACGCGTCACACTCATCGACGCTCCCGCCGCCCGGGGTTATGTCTTGAACGCTTATCTGCGGCTCAGCGACTTGTTTCAACAAACCGGCGACTGGCAGATGGCCGGCGACAGCCTGCGGCGAGCGCTCGATCGCTTGGAACCGCAGCAATCCCTCACGCTGCAAAACGGCGCCGGCAATATTGAAGTGCTGACGAAGGAAAACGCCGCCGCCCGCGTGTATTGGCTCTATTACAAAGCCGCCGACGCTCGCCACGACATCGCCGAAATGCAGAAGCAGGCGAAGCTCGTCATGGCCAGCGGGTCGACCGACGGCAACTACTTCCTTGACGTGTTGCCGACGCTTGAAAAAGCGGTGGAGCCCGACGCCGTCGATGCGTTTTTCGATCGGGTCTACCAGCAGCAGAAATCGCAACTGGACGCCTCCCCGCAGAACCCCATCAAGCTGAATGACCTTGCCTGGCTCTGCGGCCGATCCAATCGCAAGTTGGCGGAAGCCAACGCCTACGCCCAACGCGCATTGGAACTCAAGCCGAATGAGCCGGCCTATCTCGATACGTATGCCGAGATCCGCTTTCGTTCCGGCGCGATCTCGGAAGCGATCGCCCTGGAAACCAAGGCGGCCGCGCTCGACCCGAAGGAGCCGTTCATGCGCGAGCAACTCGCCCGCTTCCGCCAGGCGGCAGCGACTCAGCCGGGCAAATGAGCCGGGCCTGCTTCCACGGCCACCTCGCCGGCAATCAAAATCGGCGGCGCTAGCAACCCTGCGGGATAGAGCATGTAATCGTCAGACCAACGCTCTCCCTCCGTCACGAAATTATCCGGGCCGTAATTGGCCGTGCGCAGCGGGACTTGATGGAGCGGACCAAACGTGTTTCGACGGGTAAGGACCACGTCCAAAACCAGTTTGCCCTCGGACACATATTCCGTGACGTCGGCCCGCAACGGCTGCCAAGCGATCACCAACGGAGGCAGCGACTCGCCGACGACCTTCGCACAGGCGGCCTCCATCTTGGGGAGCTCAAGCAACAGTCGCATGCCCTCGCCCGTGGATGACACCGGCAATTCATAGCGAATAGTCCCGCCATAGAACGGCAGGCCTTGCGAGGCGACGTCACCGGCGCGAAGGTGCGTCGGCAGCCGGTTCAGGGTTACACCAGTTCCGTCGATCGCCACGCCAAAATCACCCAGCAGATAGATCGCTTCGAGGTTGACGCCCTCGTCGAAATTCACCGACAGTTCCAGCACATTCGGCCCCGCCCGCAGGTGCGTGCGCGGGAGGGGGATTCGCTTGATCGCTGGATCAACCCACCAACCGTCGACGTTCGTCGGCAACGGCCGATCATTTAGATGAATCTGAAATCGCACCGGCTGCTCGATGCCCAGGTGAAGATCGCGGGCAGGTATGTCGGCCACGTTAAACGCGAACCGCATGCGGACCACGCCCTTCGCGCTGGCCGGCGGGTGATGTCGACGGGCGAACCACGGCTGCACCATCTCGCCGGCCCGCACGCGCAGGCCGAATGCCCGCCGGACCGCGCGGTCGATTTTCAGCACCTCCGCCGCCGGCTGCCATCCGCCCTCGCCGATGCGGTATTCAGCCCGATCCAGCACGCACACATTCGGCTCCGCCAGCGCATACGCGAACGGACCGCTCAAGGCTTCGCGTCCCGTCTCGACGATCTTCGCCCGCGGCATAAGCCCGTCAGACGCGTGGGGACCGACCACCACTGCCTGCAAGCCGCCCGCGACCAGATCGGTCGACCATTCCAAACCATCCCCGCACTGCTCGACGCGCACCGCGAATCGCTCGCCCGTTGCACAATCCCACTCTGCCACGCGTGCTTCGGCGTCTAGGCCGATCAAGCGGATGCGGGCCCCCAACAATGCGTGGTCGCGGTCCACATTCAACAGCACCGCCGTCACCGTGCCATCCGCCTGACAACGCATCTGGCAAAACACGTTCGTCGCTCGGCGTCCGTTCGCGTCGATCACCTCAACCCGCGGCCGATCCCGCGCGACACAAGCCCGGACGATTGCCTCGCTATCCCACGGCGTCAGGTTCGCCTGCTGCGCCAGTTCAGTCGCCTGCGGTGATTTCAACGCGTCGATGTAGGCCGGCGCCGGTCCTGCGAAAACCACCCGTCCCCCCTTTTCGACGAACAATCGCAGCAGCCGGAGCGTCGACGTCCGCATGGTCGTCATCCGCCCCACCAGCACCGTTCGATACACCGCCTGGCCCACACGAAGGACGGTTGCGTCGTTGGCATCACGCTCGACGACCGCCAGCCGCGAGAGCATCTCCTCGTCACCGTAATCGAAATCAATCTGCGCCCCGCTCAACCAGTGGAACAACGTTTCATAGCCGCGTTCTAATTCCTTGATGGCCTCCCCTTGCGGGGTCAGGCTGTGCGCCCAGCCGCCGTGGATCTGGCACCAGACGCTTTCCACCGGATTGATCACAAGCAGATCGCACACCGGTTCGCCGTCTGTCAACAGCGTCGCCACACGGGCGAAATAGTCCTCAACTACGTGATAATCGCGCCACCATGCCGATTGAAATGAGATGCTGGCGGGGTAGTCGCGCTTCGCTTCGCCGCCCATCGTGTACCACGACAGGTGATGGCACCGGACGTTAATGCCAAATAGCGCTTGCCAATCCCCGACAGCCTTGTGCTGCTCAAACGTCATCTGCCAGCCCGTGCAGCCATAGAGTTCCGAGAGCAGCCACTTTTGGCCCAACTGCCTCGCCACGCTCGAAAGCTGCTTGGCCACCCAGTAGCAGCGATTCCCCTCGCTGAGGATATCGATGCCCGGCAGGTGCATGTATTCGTAAAACCGCATCAGCGAGCCCTGCATGCACGTCTGCGCGGTGAGGCTGTCTTCGTGCAGGACGTGCCCGGTCAATCGCATATTGTGTTGGGTGCACCAGTCAAACATCGGCTTCGCGAAATGGCGAAGGAACAGCCGCTGGGTCAGCTCCATGTAACGCCATTTGACGGGCGACACCGGCTCGCCATCGACTTGCAAAAATAGTTCCGGCAGTCGATCGACCAATTCCTCCCCGAAGGCCTCCCTGTATTCATCAAACAGCGTCTCAGTCCAGGGCGTCATCCACAGGCGATTTGCGTTGGTGATCGAAAACCCGCACATCACCGGCCCGCGGTGCGGTTCATCGGTGAAAATCCCGCGAATTGTGCCGCCCAATCGATTTCCGCAGTGCCGGCGATACGCCTCGTGCGTGGTCGACAGAAACGCGTCCGTCGCCGCTCGGCTGAGCGTGTCGACATAGGTGCCGTTGTTGTAGAAGGTCGACTCTTCGCCCAATTCGATGCGGAAGACCAGAACCGTTGCCGATTCCGACGCGTCAACCCGCTCACCTTCGCGCAGCCGGCGACATTTCGAAATGCGTAGCCCTTCCCGCTCACCGACGAACGCGGCCACGACCGAATCCGCCCACTCGAACGCCGACGGTCGCTCGAACGCAAGGCTCAGATACTTGGCACGGTGCTTCGGATCCTGGGTGATCAGCCCGCCCGCCGTGCCGCTCGGCCAGCGATCTTCATCGTAGAGCCACGCCTCCATTCCCAGTCGCTCGGCCTCGTCGGCGCAGGCGTTGGTAAGCCTGAACCATTCGTCGCCCAGGTACTCCGTCACGAGCCCCGTTCGCGAGTGCATGAAAAAGCCGCCGAACCCCATCTCCTTGAAAACATGGATTTGCCGCAGCAGTTCCGCCTCGTCCAGTTCGCCGTTCCAACTCCAGAACGGCTTGCCCCGATACGCCGGGCCGGGATTCCGAAACGATGCCAATAGATCGTCCATGCGGATGTGTTACCTCGGCAAACGCAAAATTGCTCGCAGCGGCGACCGCCCGACGTGCGGTCAGGCGCGGGAGCGTTTTCGCTGCAATCCAAACACGGTTGCCAAGCCCAGCATCCCGAGCAACGCCGGTTCCGGCACCCTCGATACGCTCAGGACCGCCGAATTGCCCGACGGGGCAAACGCGTAGCTGTAGTCTGCGGTGTCGGCATGCAGAAAGCTCACCGTCCCAATCGTCCCGGCCGAGCCCGCGTCGATCAGCGTGTAGGTTCCGGGGGCGTTGAAGAAATTGTTCAGATCGAGCGTGATGTTCCCCAGCGTGAATCCGCCCGTCAGCGAGACGTGGCTGTCCAAACCGCCGAGCGCCAGGGTCGTTCCATCGGACAGCGTCAAGGTCGACGCCCCCGCCACCGTGTCCGAAACGCCATCCCCCACCTGCAACGTGCCGCTCGTCACGCTGACGCTGCCCGCACCCAAGGCAGCATTGCTTGCCGTCACGAGCGTCCCGCCGCTGACAATCGTTCCGCCGGTAAATGCGTTGCTCGAACCCCCGAGCGTCCAGGTGCCGTTGCCCAGTTTGGTGATGCTCACGGTCGCACTTGCGGTTTGGTCCGTCACATTTCCGCCGACCAAACCGTTGCCCGCACCGGTGAGAAAATACGTTCGTCCGCTATTTGAGGTGTTGCCCAAGTTTCCGACCGTGAGCAG
>JBQCCH010000052.1:0-4912 GCA_051962375.1 Tepidisphaeraceae bacterium | reverse complement strand
TCCCGGCGGTCCGGTGCGTGTTTCATTGCTTCACGGGCACGTTGATCGAGGCCGAGCGGGTGCTGGAGGCTGGGGCGTGGATCGGGTTCACGGGGGCGATCACATTCAAAAAGAACGAGGCCTTGCGGCACGTGGTGCGTGAGACGCCGCTGGATCGGATTCTGGTCGAAACGGATGCGCCTTATCTGTCGCCCGAGCCGGTTCGGTCGCATTCGCCATGCGAGCCGGCGTTTGTCGCGCATACGCTGGGGGTCCTCGCCGCGCAGAAGGACATTTCGCCCGAAGCCGCCGACCGCATTACGGCCGACAACACGCAGCGGTTTTATGGCTGCGCGATCGGCGCCTAGCCGCGCAGCGTGCGGAGCGGCCAACGCTTCGCTGAGAGAACCGCCCGACCTTCGCTATACTCCACGCCTATGGATCGCCAGCAATTGAACGAGCGCTTGCCCGAATTGGTCACGAAGCTTGTGGCAAGCATTCATGACCTGCCCGACATTCGTCATCTGGGGAAGGTGCAGCTCCCGAGCCATGCGAAGGTCGTCGCCATCATCGATGGCCTGCTGCAACTGGTGTTCCCGGGTTTCTTCGGCCTCCAGGGAATCACGCCCGAGTCGCTTCCGTTCCGCGTCGGCGAACTTACGCTGGAACTGACCGAACTGCTCTACGACCAGGTTCAATGCTGCCTGCGGTATCGAAAGGGCGTTGGCGCCGATGCACGCGAGAAAGAGTGCAATGGTTGCGATCTGGAAGCGGCACGCATCGTGTCCGAATTTTTCGATCGGCTGCCTATCGTGCGCGAGTTGATGGCCAGCGATGTGAAGGCGGCTTTCGACGGGGATCCGGCCGCCCAAACCGTGGACGAAACGATCTTCAGCTACCCCGGCTTGCACGCCATCGTGGTGCAGCGGCTCGCTCATGAGCTGTACAACCTGCAGGTGCCCTTGCTGCCACGCATGATGACCGAACGCGCTCACTCGCTTACGGGCATCGACGTGCATCCCGGCGCCAAGCTCGGCCGATCATTTTTCATGGACCATGGCACGGGCATCGTGATCGGCGAGACGACGGTCATCGGCAATAATGTGAAGGTCTACCAGGGTGTGACGCTGGGCGCGTTGGCGCCCGCCTACGGACAGGCGCTGCGCGGCCACAAGCGTCACCCGACGATCGAAGACGATGTCGTCATCTATGCCGGTGCAACGATTCTGGGGGGCGAAACGGTCATCGGCAAAGGGAGCGTGATCGGCGGAAACGTGTTCATCACCAGCACCGTGCCGCCGCAGAATGTGGTGATCACCGAAGCGCCGAAGCTGAAATATCGCGACCGCCGTCCGCGGGGGCAGCGCGTAGAGTCATTGGATTTTCAAATATGACTCAACCGCAAGACGTCAATGAATCGGCCGATTCGCCGGGTGTGGTGCGCGGGCGTTGGGTGGTGGTGCTGAGCGGGATTTTCCTGGCGGCGGTGCTTGGGGTGACGCTGGCCATTCGGTGTCGGGCCGATCTCTGGGTTTGGCCGACGCTGCTCGCCTACGGCCCGCGTTGGCCGTGGCTGGCGCCGGCGGGGGTGTTGTTTTTGCTGAGCCTGGCGTACGGGCGGTCGCGCGTGATGGCGGGGATCGCCCTAGTGTGGGTGGCGGTCGTGCTGATGCAATTCAACGTGCCCTGGCCGCGTCTGGTGCACGGCGGCGGCAATGCCACGCTGCGGATCTGCACTTTCAACACCGGCGACGGCTCGGGCCTGAAAATCGACCGGGCCGGCCTCGCCAAGCTCGTTGCGGACAATCAGATCGACATCGTCATCCTCGAAGAAAGCCATCACCGCGACATCGCTGCCAGTTGGCCGGGCGATTGGCGGCTGCTGTTGGATTACGACGTCACGATCATCACTAAGCTGCCGACGAGCGATCGGGAGCTGTTGACGCCGGAAGAGCTGGACGGAAAGGCCTCGGGCGTTTCCTACCGCGTGGAGTTGGATCACGGGCCGATCCGGGTAATGGGCGTGCACCTGGAGACGCCGCGGGCCGGGTTTGAAGCGTTGATGCACCGCAAGCCTTACGCGTGGGGCCTGCTGGAGCGCGTCACCGGCCGGCGCGAGAATCAGTGGGATTATCTGGGGGAGCAAATTCGCCAAACGCAGGGCCCGCTGATCCTCGCCGGCGATTTCAACACCGTTGCCGACAGTCCGCTGATCCGGAGCAATCTTGGGCCGCTCAAGAGCGCATTTACGGAGGCGGGGTGGGGTTACGGGAATTCGAAGTTCACGGGAAAATGGGGCGCCCGCATCGACCACGTGTTTCATTCCGATTCGTGGCGGGCCGTGCGGTGTTGGGTGGGGCCGGACTTGGGATCGGACCATCGGCCGTTGATTGCCGAGCTGCAGTGGGTGGGCCCTTAGGGCGACGCTTTGATAGCGCATGAAAAAAGCCGGGTCGCGGGACCCGGCTTCGACGAATCCAAAGAGTTTTGTCAGATCAGAACAGCCCGAGTTGCTTCAGGTTGTTGTAGCTGGTGCGGACCGAATCGATGGGATTGCCGCCATAGCAGTCGTCCTGTTCGACGACGCCCCAGCGGACGCCTGCGGTGGCGGCGGCTTGGACGATCTCGTTGAAGTTGAGCGTGCCTGTACCGACCGGGGCGAATTTTCGGTCGGCCGTCATGTCTTTGAGGTGGACGAGGCGGAGTCGCGACCCCAAGGACTTGATGTAGCTCGCCGGGTCCAGGCCGCCGTGCTTGACCCAGAACACATCCAGTTCGATGCCGACGACCGTGGGGTCGGCGTGATCCAGGAAAATCTGCATGCCGGTCTGCCCGTCGAAGGTCTCGAATTCAAAGCTGTGGTTGTGATAGCTCAGCCGCATGCCCTCGCCGGCGACGCGTTTGCCGATTTCGGTCATCTGGCTGGCAAATTTTCGCCAATCGGCCGCGGTTTTGCGACGGCTTTCATCGAGCCAGGGGACGATGACTTCGGTATTGCCCAAGGTCTTCTGGTCCCGCAGCGCGGCGGCGGCGTCTTTTTCGAAGGCGTCAATGCTGACGTGAGCCCCGCTGACGACCAGGCCGGCCGCATCGAACGCCTTTTTCACGGCCTCGGCCGATCCCAGGCTGCCGTAGCCGGCGAGTTCGGCGCCGCGGTAGCCGATCTCCTTCACCGCCGATAGGACGGCAGGGAAATCGGATTGAACTTGGTCTCGCAGCGTGTAGAGCTGCACGGAAGGGTGAAGCGTAGCCATCAAAAAAATCTCAAAAAAAATGTTGTCCCGGAGAGAACCACAAGCGATTCACATCGTATGTACAAGTAGGAAGCAATTCCAACGTCCTCCTTCCCTGGGCGGTGTGGTACTCCGAGAGGTCCACACCGCCTTTTTTTGCGCCCGCATCGGCGGCGTTTGCTTGCCAGCCGGCGGGTCGCATCAGGTCGTTGAAATCCCCCCATCGGCGCTAGGTGAGCTGACGAATCAGGGCATCCAGCTCCTGGAAATTCAGCGGCTTGGTCAGGTGGGCATCGAAGCCGGCTTCCTTGCAGCGAGCGACGTCTTCATCCATGCCGTAGCCGGTGAGCGCCACCGCGGGGATCTTGCTTTGCTCGCGTACTTTGCGGATCAAATCCAGCCCCGTGCCGTCGGGCAGGCCCAGATCGCTCAGCAGGATGTCGTAAGACTTTTCCTGAAATCGGGCGATCCCGTCTGCGACGCTGGCGGCGGTGTCGGTGGTGTGGCCGAACTTCTTCAGCAGCAATGAGATGACCGTGGCAGTGTCGGCATGGTCTTCGACGAGCAGCACGTTCAGCCGTTTCGACGACGCGGGCTGCGGCGAGCCGGCGGGCACGCTGGACGGCGGGGTTGGGACGGGTGTTTCCACGGTGGGCAGTGTAACAACAAACGTCGCGCCTTTCCCTAGTCCCTCGCTGGTTGCCTGCAAAGTTCCGTGGTGGGCTTCGGTCAATTCCTTGGAGATGGTGAGCCCCAGGCCCAGGCCGCCAAAGTGTTGCGTGATGTGGGGATTCCCTTGCTCAAACGGGCGGAAAATCCGCGCGAGGGTTTCGGCGGTCATCCCGATGCCGTTGTCGGCAACTTTCAGGACGAGTCGGCCGTCTTCGTTTTCGGTCGAAACGCGGATGAGCCCTCCCTTGGCCGTGAACTTGGCGGAGTTTTTGAGGATGTTCCAGATGACCTGCTGCAACCGCGCCGTATCGCAGCGGACGAAATGTTCGGCGGCCGAGAGCGACAGATCGATCTTCAACTGCTTTTCGTCGATTTCCCGCTGAAAGATCGTCAGCACGGAACGGACGTACTGGTGCACGTCGGCGGTTTCGAGTTTCAGCGACAGCTTGCCGGCATTGAGGCGGGTGAGATCGAGCAGGTCGTCGATGAGGCGGGCTTCCAGTTCCACGTTCCAGCGGAGCATGCGCACTTCGTCGCGCAGGTCGGGCGAGAGCGTGTCGCTCATTTCCCAGGCCGTCAGCGTGCCGAGGACGGGGGTGAGGGGCGTGCGAAGCTCGTGCGAAATCATCGCGACGAAGCGGTCCTTGGCCTTGTTGGCGGCTTCGAGGTCGCGCATGGCGTTGATCAGCTTGTTCGACGCCTCGCGCTGATGCGTGAAATCGCGGAAGATCAGCACCACCCCGTGCACATTGCCGGAGGCATCGCGCACCGGGGCGCCGCTGTCATCAATGGGAAGTTCGGAGCCGTCTTTGCGGATCAGCAGGGTGTGATTGGCCAGGCCCACGGTGTGGCCGGTCTTGAGGACTTTGTCGACGGGGCTTTCGACCGCTTGCCGCGAATGCTCATTGATGATCCGGAAGACCTCATCGCACGGCTGCCCGTTGGCCGATCCGTCGGTCCAGCCGGTGAGGGCTTCGGCGACCTGGTTCATGAAGACGATCGTGGCGCTGGTATCGGTGACGATGACC
>JBQCCH010000051.1:0-6791 GCA_051962375.1 Tepidisphaeraceae bacterium | reverse complement strand
TCTCCAGTGGATGATGTCGACATGCTGGCCTGGCGGCCCGGTTTGATGTCAGCGATTCCCAGCAACATTCAGCGTGGAGCAGGTTATGACACCGTCGTTTTCTCAGCCGTCGCGTCGACTCTCGGGGGGCTTCACGCTCGTAGAACTGCTGGTGGTGATCGGCATCATCGCCCTGCTGATCAGCATTTTGCTTCCCTCACTGCAGAAGGCTCGGCAATCGGCATTGCAGGTTTCCTGTGCCGCAAATCTTCATGCCCTGGGACAATTGACGGCGATTTATCAGTCAACCAACCGAGGCTACTTGCCGCCGTTTAGCCAGTACACCAACAACGGCTCTTTCTCGAGCAATAACCCCCGTGGCTATATTCTGTGGTCACTCCTGGGCATCAAGGCGGGCAATCGGACGACGCTGTGCCCTGCCGTGGCGGCGGCCTATCAGCAGCACTCGTGGAGTTCAGCCAACAATAACCTTCGCAACCAGTATTCGTACGAATACAACTGGCTGCTATCGGGTTCTGAGACGAACCTGACGGTGGCACCCAACATGCCGCACGCTCGGGCGATGACGAATCCGCCTGCAGGCACGACGAACGCTTACATCGGCATTCCGATGAAAGCGGTGCCGCATGCGTCTGACACGCTGCTCTACTGCGACATGTCGCAGATCATCGCGTATCAAACGGATGACAAACCCGGCACGGATCGAGGCACTTGGGGTTTGACCGTTAAGCCCGGAAGCAGCCCGTCGACCGCGACCGGCCCGGATGGCCAGACCTATCGCACGATCCGAAACATTGGCCCATGCCACATGATTCAACCGAGCGGTGCGGCGTTCGCGACGCTCAATACCGGCGAACCCACCTTGAAGGGAATCATCAACATCTGCTACGCCGATTATTCGGTGCGAGCGGTACCTGTGGTGCAGGGCCGCATCAACAACACCGCAGATTCAAGCCTCGTCGGTCGGCTCACGGACGACAGTTCCAACAACGGAAGCGGCCATTCAGGCAATCTCTGCATCGTCCCGGACACCCGGCTGGACCCGACTTTGAATCCTTAATGCCGCGTGTCGGATCGGTAAGGCAGATTGTCGATGGGGGATGAGGTGCCAGCATGAGCATCCGCGAGAAACTCAATGAAAAGCCGCAGATCGCCTTGGCGTTCGCGGGCGTCGCAGCGGTCATCGTCTTCATCGTCATCTACGCGAACAGCGGAAACATCGCGACGCAGATCGCCAGCAAGATGTACTACAGCGACGACGACGGGAAAACTTACTTCGCGGACGCCACCAACAAGATTTTTCCGTTCGATCACGAGGGGAAGCAGGCCTTCCGCGCGACCGTGATGAAAGGCAACGGAGCGCCGTATGTTGCCTTTTTGACGCGTTACTCGGATTCGGTTCGAAACCAGTTGCTTGCCCTTGAAGGTAAGTCTGATCCGGACAGCGTGAACAAGCGAGCTGCGCTGGCCAGTTCGGGGCTGGAAGTAAAGAAGCCGGGTGCCGGCACATGGGTTGCGATGGCCAATCCCGAGGCGGGAAAGGTCATGCAGCCAGTGGCCCCCGATGGTTCGCCCGCGCACGAAGTCACGCCGTAACGCGGCAGCTTCAATACGTTCGGTCTTTTCGCACGGTCGACGTTTTTTCGATGACATCGGTGAGGGTGCGGACGACGTGGTCGACGTCGGACTCGGACAAATTCGCGTGGAACGGCAGCGCCAGGGTGCGGCCGGCGACGTATTCGGTGACGGGGAAATCTCCCTCCCGGAAGCCCAACGGCTCGCGGATGTACGGCTGCAGGTGGATCGGCGGGAAATAGTTGTTCGTGCCAATGCCGGCCGCGCGCAGGGACTTGATGATCTCGTCGCGATCGGTTGGGCCGAAGAGGTCGTTCAGCCGCACCACGAAGACGAACCAGCTCATGTGATGCTCGTCGCTGATGGTCGGCAGGATGAGGAAGCGATTGTCGATCAGGCGGTCGACGTACCAGTGAGCGACTCGGCGGCGATTTTCCAGGATTTCTTCGAGCCGATCACACTGCACGCTCCCGATGGCGGCGGCGATTTCGCTCAAGCGCCAGTTGTAGCCGAGCCGCTGATGCGCCAGCCAGGCCATGCCTTCGCGGCCCTGGTTGCGCAGGGCGCGGCAGGCTTCGGCGAAGCGGTCGTCGTCGGTCACGATCATGCCCCCTTCGCCGGTCGTGATCTGTTTGTTCGGATAAAATCCGAAGACGCTCGCCCGCCCGAATGAGCCGATGGCCCGGTCCTGACAAAAGCCGCCGAAGCCTTCACAGCTGTCTTCAATGAGGATCAGCTCGTTGCGTTGGGCGATTTGTTCCAGTTCGATCATCCCGCCCGGGTGCCCGAAGGCTTCGACGCCGACGATGGCCTTGGTCTTGGGGGTGATGGCGCGCTCGACCTTCGTCACGTCCATGTTGAGCGATTTCATGTCGATGTCGACGAACACCGGCTTGGCGCCCACGTACAGGATGCAATTGGTGCTGGCGACGAAGCTGAAGGGGGTGGTGATGACCTCGTCACCCGGTCCGATGCCGGCGGCGATCATCGCGGCGTGCAGCCCCGCCGTACCGGAGGAGACGGCGATCGCATGCCGGCGCTTCGTGACGGCGGCCACCTTATTTTCAAACTCCACCACCCGGGGCCCGATTGACAGCGTTCCGCTCGTCATGACGTCGATCACTGCGTCGATCTCTTTTTGGGTAATGTCCGGCTGCGATAGTGGAATCTGCATAGCGTCTGCACATCTTATCGGCCAACGCGACCGAAAGGCGAGAGACCAAGCCGGGCCCCGGGGCGAATTCCGGCAGGATTCAAAAGAGCGGATCGTAGTTGTCGTCCGTGGATTGGTCGCGGTCGGCATCGATGTTGCCGACGTGAAGGCGCCGCATGACCTGCGGGTCGACGCTGTTGCCGGGGTAGCTGTCGAAGTACGTCGGCGCGACGGGGGCGGCGTGACCGTCGACCCACAAGACGTTGCCCTTGTCGGCGTGCCGGGCGTGGAAGTTCGGGTCCGGCGAAGTACCCCCGTTGCCGCTGGTCGGATAGCCCCAGGGCGTGCGGTCGAGCGTGGTGCCGGAGGGAATTCGGGCGGAGTCCCATACCATCGCCTTTTCGCTCGATTTTCGCACGTGAGCGATGCGTTCGCCCACCTGGGTGTTGTAGACCGTGCCGGGGCGCTTGGCATAGGTGCTGAATTGATGGCCCAGCAAGGCGTTGTAGGCGTAGTCGCACGCGCCGTAGCCGGGGCGGAAGAGCAGTTCAAATTCCACAAACGCCGGGCAGCCGCCGATCTTGGATCGTCCCCAGTACCGCGCCAGCGGCGAGGCCGGGCCGTAATACGTGCCGGTGGTGACGCTGCCGATCGCCCCGCCGTACCAGCGGGAGGCGACGGTCGTCGGCGTCCCGTTGATCAGTACGGAGATGTTCCCGCTCGACGTCGGCGGGAGATAGCCGCGGTGATCGCTGGTGTACATGACGAAGGCGTTCCCCATGTCGCGCAGGTTCGCCAGGCACGACGCCGACCGCGCCGCACGCCGCGCCCCGTTCAAGGCCGGCAGCAAGATGCTGATCAGCAAGGCGATGATTCCGATCACCACCAGCAACTCCACCAACGTGAATCCGCGACCGAGGGGCGACCGCCCTTTCTGAGGTTCTGACATGCAAGCTCCTTTTCTGGAGCGACAGTAATAGCGACTGAATCTCAACTAATCAATTGCAATTGAGACTAAGTCTCTATATTTTTCCGGCATGTTATCTCCCACGATGCGGTTGCGCTTGTACCGATGGCATGCCTGGGCGGGGCTGTTTGGCGGGATTTTCCTGATTGTCATCTGCCTGAGCGGGGCCGTGCTGGTGTTTAAGCCGGCGATTCAGCGGCAGTGGGATTGGGGCGGCTATGCGTTTGATACCCAACCCACACCGGCCGGCCCGATGTCGCCCGACCGGGCGATGGACCTCCTGCGCGCCGAAATCCCCCATGCGAAGCCGATCCGATTCTGGCTACCGGCGCGGGCGGATTCGATGGACTGCAACGGCTTAAACTACTGGCTGACGCTTCCGGGCGGCCGGTCGGGCGGCCCCACCGATTTTCTGATCGACCCCTACCAGGCCCAAATCGTCGCCCGAACCCGCTTGCACGACGGCTGGGGATTTTGGCTTCGGCAACTCCACCTGCGATTGCTTTACGGCCAATTCTGGGGACGCTGGATCGTCGGGTTTTTCGGGATCGCGTTGGCCTTTGCGACCCTTAGCGGGCTGTGCATCTACCTGAAGTTCAATGCCAATGCCTGGATGCCGAAGCTTCGCCTGGGCCGGGGCAGTCGCGTGTTCTGGGCCGACCTGCACAAGGCGGTCGGCATGGGCGCGTTGGCGTTCAACCTGCTGTTCGGTGTCACCGGCGCCGTTCTCGGGCTGGAGACCCTGTACGACCGTTACGTCAGCGCGCGGCCCACGACGATCACCAAGCCGCCGCGAGCAGCCGGGCCGAGCGTGTTGCCCGCGGAGGATCCACTGGCCTTCTGCATCGCTAAGACGCGCTCGCTCCTGCCCGGAACCGAGCCGGTGGGCATCAACTTTTCCTATGGCCGACGACCCGCGTACACCGTCAGCGTCAGCTACCCGGCGGCAGCGCTGATCCAGGAAGCAACGGCGGGCGTCACCTTCGATGCGCGCACCGGCGAGGTGCTGCGCGTGCGCGACTTGGCGCAGGCACCGTTCGCCACGCGGGCGTTTTACGCGATGGAGCCGCTGCACTTTGGACGCCTGGGCGGGTTCCTCTGGGTGAAAATGCTCTGGTGCGCCATGGGATCCACGGGTGGCCTGCTGTCGATCACGGGATATGGCATTTACCTGATGCGATCGATCAAAAAACGCCGCAGCCGGCGGGCGATCGCGAAGAATGGTCTATCGACAATCCCGGTGCACCAGCCCACAATTGGCGCGTGAGCGAATCCATCCGTACTCCGAAAGCTTCCAGGCGTGCCCGCGGCGAATTCTGGCGGGCCTGCTCGTTTCTGATTCCGTACAAGCGTGATGTGGTCATCGCGATGATCTCGGCGATCGTCTCGCGGTTTCTGTTCGCGATCGGCCTGACGGCGATGTACCCCATCATCAGTGTGCTGGTGCCGCAACAGGACAAAAACGGGAACCCGCTGCCGACCCAATCGGTGGCGGAGATGATGCATCAAAAGTTGCTGGCCGCCCAAGCGCGTGGGAGCAGCGGTACGTATTACCGCATCGGGGAGCACTTCGCCCAATACCTGCCGAGCCGGCCGATCCTGCTGATCGGCGCGATGTTCCTCGTCATCCTCGCGCTCGGCCTGATCGGTAACCTGTTCAAATTCTGCCACGAATACCTCTCCGATAAGAGCGCGATCTCGGCGATCAATGACATTCGCAATCGGCTGTATGACCGCATCCTGCATTTGTCGCTCCCGTATTTCGGCAAACATGGCACGAGCGACGTGACGAGCCGGCTTGTGAGCGATGCCCAGAACCTGCAGGACGGCTTCAAGACCGTGCTGAGCGAGGCCATCGCCGAGCCGGTGAATGTGGCGTTTACGCTGATCGTGGCATCGTTCATCGACTGGCGGCTGACGCTGTTCATCATCATTTTTGCGCCGCTGATGGCTTCGGTGATTCGCAAATTCGGGAAGAAAGTGCGTCGCGCATCGCGAGCGGCGCTGCAGAGTTCGTCGAGCATGCTGGGGCAGATCGAGGGCACACTGGTCGGGATTCGGGTCGTCAAAAGCGCGACGGCCGAACGCTTCGAACGGCGACGCTACGGGGCGATCATGGACGAGTTGCACGAAGACCACCTGAAAATGGCTCGCTACTCGGCCATCAGCACGCCGGTGCTGGAAACCATGGGCATGATCGCGGTCGGCTGTGTGCTGATGGCGGCCTCTTATGAGATTTTTGAGCAGCACACGCTGCAGGCGCCGGGCTTTCTGCTGCTGCTGGGGTGCCTGGTGGGCATCGGCGAATCGGTGCGAAAAATCAGCAAGTTGAATAACGTGATGCAGCGCTCCAACGCGGCCGCCTCGCGTATTTTTGAGCTGCTGGACACCCCGATCGAACGCCCCATCCGATCCACCGAAACGCAGCCGCTGCAACGCCTGCGCGGATTGCGGAGCGGCATTTCATTTGAACGCCTGAACTTCACCTATCCGGGCACGGACCACTTGGCGATTCAGGATGTGTCCCTCGCCGTGCGGAAGGGCCAGAGCATTGCGATCGTCGGCCGCAATGGATCGGGAAAGACCACGCTGCTTTCACTCTTGCCACGCTACTTCGAACCCGACAGCGGCCGCATCTCGATCGATGGGATCGACATCCACCAATACACATTGAAGAGCCTGCGGCAGCACATCGCGATCGTGACGCAGGATCCGGTGATTTTTCCGGGAACGATCGCGGAAAATATTGCCTACGGACACCCCGCGATGCCCTTGCTCGCACGTCGGCCGGAGTCCGCGCCGGCGATCGAGTTGCGACGCGTGATCGAATCGGCGGCCCGGGAAGCCTTTGCGCACGAGTTCATCATGCAAAAGCCGCTGGGCTATGAAACCCGATTGGAAGGGCTTGGCTCGCAGCTATCGGGCGGGCAGAAGCAGCGGATCAACATCGCACGAGCCATCCTGCGGAACGCCCCGATTCTCATTCTTGACGAGGCAACCAGCCAGGTGGATGCCGAGAGCGAGCATCTGATTCAGCAGGCCATCGAACGGCTGATGGCCGAGCGAACTACGTTCGTCATCGCTCACCGCTTCAGC